>JAGHCZ010000031.1 GCA_021160205.1 Nitrososphaerota archaeon
CTCTCGGAGAACTTCGCTGGAGAGAGACCATAAGAACCCCAAAATACTTGTTAATGGAGGTGCCTTAAGAAAAATGGTGTTTGTGAAGGAAGGAGAAATGGTAACCCCCGGAGAAGCCATATGTATCGAGGAAGAATTCGCGGCGGGCGAGAACGTTAAAAAACACAGAGATGGAGTAATCGCCTCATTAGTCAGCGGCACGGTTCATTACGATGATAAAAATAGGACGGTTCATGTAAAGCCGATTAAGCGCGTTGAAGAGATAAAGGTTGGCGACCTCGTACTAGCCCAGGTCAAAGAAGTTCAAGATAAAATAGCTATCGTGAACATCTTGTCCTCGAACGGATCAGCTCTCAAACACAATAGAGTAGCCGTCGTCCTTCCAGATAAGAGAATGAGAGGAAACATGGATGAATACGTCGGAGTAGGAGACTTAATAATCGGCTCGGTGGTTACATGCTTCATGGGAATGATAGGATTATCCATCTGGAGGCCGAATTTGGGAGTAATAATGGGAATTTGTAATGAATGCTCAGGGACGTTAATTAAGCTCAGGAAAACATTGGTTTGCACGAAGTGTGGGAAAAAACAAAAGCGTAAAATCGTCCCGTATTATGGGAATTTGGAGCGGTTAGTGTCTATGTTGAGGTGAAGGAATGTGAAAATTAAGATCTTGAATCGAAGAGATGACTTCCTCGAGCTAGAGGCATTGGAGGAAGACCCGAGCTTGTTCGACTCGCTTAGCGAAATCTTGCAAGGGATGAAGGGAGTTCAATATGCTGGAATGATCATAGAGCATCCGTTGACGAGGAGGATACTCCTTAGGGTGAAGACCGATCCATCTCAAGTGAGCGCCCCGGAAGCTCTCAGGCAGGCGGTCGAAAAGTTGGAGAAACTGTCGAGCCAGTTGAGGGAAGCTCTTGAAAAACTTTGACGAAAGAACTTAATTAGAAGCCGGATAGCAGCATTAGCGGGTGCGAAGGGAGTGGAGTTTTGCCCTAAATGCGGGAAGATCATGATCTTAAGGAAGACTAGCAAGCCCGCACTAGTCTGCCCCAAATGCGGATATGAGAAACCATTAACGGAGGGCGTGATATATACGAAAGTACGTAAACGTGGAAAGACCGAGGAAATAGTGGTCATCGAAAAGGGAGAAGAGGAGAAAATTTTACCCGTGACTACGGATGTGGTGTGCCCGAATTGCGGAGCCAGAGAGGCGTATTACTGGTCCGTTCAGACTAGGTCGGCAGATGAACCCATGACGCAGTTTTTCAAATGTAAAAAATGCGGCCACACTTGGAGAGAATACGTCTAGCTCAGGAAAATATATGATCTCTTAACCCCGGGAGGAATCTTCATCTTTTGCAGGTCTTCTTCCTTGGCCAGGACTGTGAAAAATCCTCCGAGCTCCATTCCCAGATCCTTTAAAGTATCAAGTAAATTATTGAAGAAGAAAGGATCAGGCGTCTTAGAGCTCACGATGAGAACGCTCTCTCCCTTACCGTGCCCCTTGGCGATGAACCAATAAGCTCTCACGGCTCCATGACCATTTTCCGCGAAAACTATAGGGATCGAACCCCCATCGGTAGACATAGGCTCAGGAGATATTATGTACATGCGCCTAGATGTCACGGATGCTAGATAAGTCGCCAAGGGTATGCTTAGAATATCTAACGGAAGTATGGAAGTAATCTTCATCCCGATAAATTCGCCAATCACGTGTGCTGCTAAGATTCGTATGATGCTGGGATTTAACATAATTTTTGTGAGGTCGAGGTTGTCGCTGTCGCGGCCAATATCGCTAGCAATCAGAGCTGTAAGATTTATGTTCGTTAGTAAGTTTCTTAGGAGCTTTTCGGCCTTAACTCCTTTTGGAGAAGTCTTCCCGGTGATGTATCTGGTCAACGTTGAAATCGGAAAACCGGTTATGGCTGAAAGAGCGCGATAATCGTATCTAGATTTTAATACTTTGAGCAGATCAACAACAACCTCGCTCGCTTCAGATGTCATGTCAATAACGAGGTTCCTGGCTTTCCTGAACGTCTTCGCCATAACTCGGTTAGAAAAAACATCAACCAGCAAATAAGACTTACATCTCGAAATACCTCGAAGTTATACCTAGAAAATTCAAGATCAAGACCTCTAAAGGGCTGGAGAAAAGATCAAGAAGTACCGCGGAGGCACTATGATCAGAGGGCCCGTAGCCTAGCATGGATAAGGCGTCGGCCTTCGGAGCCGAAGATCCCGGGTTCGAATCCCGGCGGGCCCATCAAGCTCAAACTTTAAGCGTTCTAAACATCTCTCTAAAGACCGACGCCCTATGCAGGCAAGACCGACCATCAAGGACCTTAAACAACATCAAGAACTAGGCAGCATATAACACACGTCAATGAATATGACTGAAGAGGTAGCGCGGCGGGCGGGATTTGAACCCGCGCGGCCCGTTGGGCCACAGGCTTAGCAGGCCTGCCCCCTACCAGGCTAGGGAACCGCCGCATAAGGTCTGCTGATACGCCGTCGAAATAGGCTATATTGCTCAATTAAAAGATTTTTGGGATTTTTCGGCGGAAGAGGAGAATTTTCGCGGGTGAAGATCCTGAGAGTGGGCTGTATAGGGGTCGTGACGTTGCTCGGCTCCTAATATAGATTTATATACGTGGCTTTAAGA
>JAGHCZ010000029.1 GCA_021160205.1 Nitrososphaerota archaeon
CCTCCAAGGGCTCGAGGATATGAGGAATAAATGCCACACGGTCGTCGCGATAGACAACAACAAGCTCCTAGACCTCTATCCCCAATACAACTTGAAGACGGCTTTCAGCCTAGCCGATGAGGTGATAAGCAGCATGGTGATGAGCATAACCGAGTCGATCGCGAAGCCCAGCTTGATAAACATAGACTACGCCGACTTCAAGACCGTCATGATGAGAGGGAAGCTCGCCGCCCTAGGAGTCGGGAAATCCTCGACCCCTAACAGGGCTGAAGAAGCGACATTCAGCGCCCTCCAGAATCCGTTACTCGATGTAACTTATGAAGGATTGACGGGTGCGATAATCCATGTCTCCGGCGGAGAAGATATGAAAATAAGCGAAGCGGCGAGGCCCGCCGAGATAATCTCCGAGCTAATGGGCGAGGAGGCCTTGGTCATTTGGGGAGCTCGACTCGACAACTCGATGGGCTCAACTCTACAGGTCTCGCTTATCCTCACGGGTGTTGAGAGCGCCGAGTTGGCGGAGCCCAAGGAGAAGGCTAAATCCTTGGATGAAAAGGAAATCGAGGAAATAATGGAGGAGCTTGGAATAAAGCCGCTGAACTAAGCCGTCTTCCCAGATCTTATCTCCTCTAACTTCTTCAATTTTTCTCGAACTTCTTCTTTCCCGATTTTTCTGAATAAAGGCTTCGGCTCCCTGATCCTATGACCCGGCGAAATAATCTTCTCAACATCGCTCCATCGTAGATCAGAAACCTTCTCACCCGTATTCAAGTAATCTAATATTCTCTGAGCCGTGAACGGGAGATAGGGGGCCGAGAGCACCGCTAAGGCGTGAACTATTTGAACTAAGACGTACAGCGCTGTTCCGGCTTTCTCTTTGTTCTTCCACGGGGCGGTCTCGTTGAGATACACGTTTCCCCTTTGGGCAAGCTCTAAAACAGTTTTCAATCCCTTTTTGAACTCGCATGCCTCCATCTCTTTCTCCAATCTATTTGCGTATTCAAGCCGAAGTTCCAGCATTTCCTCGTCTCCATCATCTAGCCTCCCCGGCTCAGGTATCTCTCCGTTCATCCTCGAATAGATGAAGCTTAGAACTCTGTGAATGAAGTTTCCATAGGTTCCGATTAATTCTCCGTTGATTTTCTCGGCAAAGTCCTGCCACTTGAAATCCGTGTCTTTGGTCTCCGGAGCTATCGCGGCGGCATAGTACCTGATCACATCCGGATCATATTCGTCGAGGAGATCGTGAAGCCAGACGACCCACCCTCTGCTAGTTGAAAGCTTTTCTCCCTCGAGGTTCACGAACTCGTTCACCACGACGTTGTAAGGTAAGATATAATCTCCATGAGCTATTAGAAGAGCTGGAAACAGGATCGTGTGAAAGAACAAGTTATCCTTCCCGATGAAGCAGTAAAGCTTCACATCTCCATCAATCCAAAACTCCCTCCATCTATCAGGGGCTCCCGCCACGTTTTCGCTCCAATCCCTAGTAGCCGAGATATATCCCAAGAGATTCTCAGCCCAGTTGTAAATCACCTGCCCCTCTGCTCCTGGAAACGGGGCCGGAGGACCCCATTCGTAGTCTCTCGTGATGTCTTTGTCTCTTAATCCCTCTTTTTCGAGCCAAGCAACGGTCTTGTTGTAAGTCGCCTTTCTCCAGAATCTCCTTTTCTTAACGTATTCTAGGACTTTATCCGAGAGGGAGCTCAGCTTTAGAAAGAAGTGGGTTCTCGTCTTGATCTCCGGCTTTGTTCCGCATAACGAGCATCTCGGATCCTTTATCTCGAAAGATTCATACCACGCTCCGCAAACCTCGCATACGTCTCCATATTGGTTCGGCGCTCCGCAGTGAGGACATGTCCCGGTGACGAACCTATCGGGCAAAAATATCCCGCATTTCGGGCACCACCACTGCTTAATCTTCTTCGGGTAGATGTATCCCTTATTCCAAAGTTTCTGATAAAATTCCTTCACAACCTCGTAGTGTACGGGCTTACTAGTTCTAGAAAAGATGTTAAAGCTTATCCCAAGCTTCTCGAAAACTTCTTTTTGAATGGGGTAATACTTGTCGCACAGCTCTTTCGGGGTTATCCCCTGCTTCATCGCCTCGATGACTATGCTGCTCGCGTTCTCATCCGTCCCACATACGTAAAGCACATCCGCTCCCTTCATCCGCTTAAACCTCGCGAATATATCCGCGGGTAAGTATGCACCGGCTAGATGGCCGAAGTGTCTAGGAGCATAAGAATACGGGAGGGCTGCGGTGATCAGAATCTTCTCGCTGAGCCCCAACCACCTCTCACCAAGCTTAATCACGGCTACTTTTAACTCTACAATCCAAAAAACGTGTTTGCATGCTCAGCTGATCATTTCAGCCATTCCGCGATCTCTCCGCTCGGAAGCATGTTATCCGGGTGAGGTATCCCTTTCTCCTCGAGCCTATACCTGACGCAGCTCGCGTAATCTCCTAAGCAATATTCCTCGATCCATTTCTTATCGAGCTTTCCCTCCTCGACGTACCTCTTAATCGGGCACACCTGAAACCATTTGCACGGCATCTTTCCAAAAGACTTCATCCGCGAACTCAATATATGCTAAGCTTTCACGATGTTATGCGGTGTAGAGGGCGAAATGACCCTGTAGCTCATTTTTATACATTAAAGTTTATATCTGTCTAATAGGGGACATTTTTAACGAGGAGGAGGTGGAGGTGTCAGCCGGAGAGCTACCCGAACCACCAAAGCCGAGCATCGTCGAATACCTGAAGACGATCGGGCCCGGAGTTATCTTGGCATCCCTCGCAATAGGCTCAGGCGAATGGATTCTCTTTCCAGCCGTCGTAGTCAAGTTCGGGCCGTATCTGCTATGGGCGGCGCTGCTCTCGGCGATAATCCAGGCCGTTGTGGCCGTCGAATCGATGAAATACCCGGTTTACTGCGGGCAACCTATTCACAAGGCCTATCATAGGCTCGCGCCGGGTCCCCTCGCGTGGGCTTGGATCTGGGTTCTGCTGCTGTTTATCCCGGTGATATGGCCTGGGTGGGCGATGTCCTCGGCCACGGCAATAGCCGCGCTTCAGCTCGGGAGGCTTCCAGGTCCGCAGGATAAGTTTCTGGTTTTGGCCTGGGGGATAGTGGCTTTAACCGTCGGCCTCCTAGTGCTCCACATCGGTAAGAAGATTCAGAGGACCCTCGAGCTTGTGAGCTGGCCCATGGTCATAATGCTCTTCGCAACGACCCTAATAG
>JAGHCZ010000155.1 GCA_021160205.1 Nitrososphaerota archaeon
AATTCCAAGAGACCCTTTAATGAGCTTAGCCCCATATTTCGCCGCATTAACTTTGGCTATAGTTCTATTTGAAAGCGGCATTAATTTCCCTATAACTAAGAGCTTTTCAGAAACTCCGAGAGCAATCCTCTACGCGTTCCTCGGCGTGGTTTTATCTACGCTATTCTTAACTCCCGCGGCATCGTTAATTTTCTCTTGGAGCCCCTTAGAAGCCGCGCTTCTAGGAGTCATAGTTGGTGGAACGAGCTCCGCAATAGTGCTTCCCCTAGTGCAAAGAATGAAGGTAAGTGGCTCCGCGAAAGACATTCTGCGTCTCGAATCCATTCTAACCGATGGAATAATCGTGGTTATAGCGATGTTGATTTTACGGCTCCTGACGATACCCACATTATCGATAACGGTGGAAATCGTTTCCCGAGAAATAATAGGATCGATCATGCTGAGCCTAATAATAGGATTCGCGGCCGCGCTTCTCCTATCGAGGATCATAGCGAGCGCGCAGAAGAAACTATATGGAGATATAATGATATTGGGGCTTGTGGTTTTAATCTACGCGGTGTCCGAGCAGATCGGGGGAAATGGAGCGCTAACCACCTTCATTTTCGCATTAACGTTAAGAAACGTTAAACAACTTATGCCGTGGTTAAGATCCATGGGATCCCCGACGGATAAAGACCTGAAACAAGTGGTTGAAAGCGCCGAGGAGAGGATACCTTCGTTTAAATTTTATTCGAGAAAATTTTATGCGCAAATATCTTTTCTGATGCGCACGTATTTCTTTGCCTTTCTCGGAATGATATTCTGCGTTCCCTCCCCAGATATTTTTCTGATAGGGATTTCGCTGACCATGATGCTTCTGGCGGCCAGATACCTGTCAACGTACCTCATAGGAATTAAGTCTACATTGTCTAAGAGAGACAAGTTTCTCATGAGCCTCATTTGCGGTAGAGGATTAGCCGCGGCCGTCCTCGCAAGCTTGATCATATCATACGGCTTGGAGACTTTAGCGGTGATTCAAGAATTAACGACGCAGATAATAATTTATACGTCGATTATCTCCGCCTTAGCTGCATATCTTTCCGAGAAAAAGAAGCTTCTAAGATGAAAGGAAAACGGCTCCACCTCCTTCACTGGTCCAGAAAAACCTAATAAGATTAAACCCATATTTTCCGCAAACATCCAAGAAGTTTAGAGGATGGAGGGAGAGGCATGGGGAAGATATCGAAGGGGGCTAAGTGCTCTGTAGTTGGATGCGAGGAACCCGCCGTGAGGTCCATCGCGCGGCAGAGGATACCGTCAAGCCTTAAGGTGAAGAGCGAGGGGAGGCGAGCGTATCTCTGCGAGAAGCATTATAAGGAATTTAAGAAATTAACGAGGGAGGAGCGTAGGGTTGAGCGCTGGCGCTATGCTAACATTTAATTCATTCGAGGTGGAGGTGTGAAAACGTCTTGAAGATCATCCAACTGCATATAGACTATGTCGAATATGAACCGATAAAACCTGAAAGCGCGATCTATGAGAAAGCCGAAAAGAAGACGTATAGAGTAGATGAAGCACTTCTACTCTTAACCTGCGTCGAGAAAAACGATGACAAAAGGATCGCGGAAAAAGCCATCGAGGACTCGGCCGATTTCATGAAGAAGCTCGGGGTTACCAAGCTCGTAATTTATCCGTATGCGCATTTAAGCACAGAATTAGCGGCTCCAATCAACGCGGTCGAAATATTGAAAACGATGAAGAAAAAGGCCGAAAGCCTGGGCATAGATGTTCACGCCGCGCCGTTTGGATGGAATAAAAGGCTCATCATAGCGGTAAAAGGACATCCCTTGGCCGAGCAATTGAGAACATACAGCGTGGAAAGCCTCGCGGCGAAAACCCCAGAGGAAGTTCCAGAAGCACTCTTGATGGAGGAAAAACTTCAGTCATATTGGTATATATTAACTCCAGAAGGCGAAATGATTCCGGTCGAGGAATTCGATTTTAAAGGCCGTGAAAATTTGAAGGCATTCGCAAGATATGAAATGCAGAAATCTAGGGCAGTTATAGAGCAGCCGCCCCACGTTTCCTTGATGAAAAAGCTCGAAATAGCTGATCACGAGCCCGCAAGCGATCCGGGAAATATTAGATGGTATCCTAAAGGCAGGCTCATCAAGAGCTTACTCGAGCGATATGTGACTCAAAAAGTCATCGACTATGGAGGCATCGAGGTTGAAACTCCGATAATGTACGATATGAGCCATCCAAGCCTTAAGAGGTATTTGCATAAGTTTCCAGCCAGGCAGTATATTATACAGTCGGAGAATAAGCGGTATTTTCTGAGGTTCGCGGCGTGCTTTGGCCAATTCCTCATAGCGAAAGATATGCAGCTCTCATATCGGCATCTACCCATATGGCTATACGAGCTCACCAGATACAGTTTTAGGAGAGAGAAAAGCGGCGAACTCGTCGGATTGAAGAGGCTTAGAGCGTTCACGATGCCCGACGTCCACGCGCTCTGCAGAGATCTCGAGCAAGCGAAAGAGGAGATGAAGAAGAGACTTAAACTCAGCATAGAGGTCATGGAGGGAATAGGATTCAGCAAAGACGATCTCGAAATGGCCATTAGATTCACGAAAGACTTCTACGAAAAAAACAAAGACTTCATCTTCGAGCTCGCCAAAATGTTCGGAAAGCCCGTGCTCGCCGAGATGTGGAGCGAGAGATATTTCTATTTCATCTTAAAGTGGGAGTTCAATTTCGTCGACTGTCAACGCAAGGCCGCAGCCCTCTCAACGGATCAAATTGACGTAGAGAACGCGAAATATTATGAGATAACCTACATAAACGAAAACGGAGAACATGAATATCCAATAATACTTCATTGCTCTCCAAGCGGAGCGATAGAGCGCGTGATCTGCGCGTTATTGGAGAAAGCGCATATGGTAAAGGAGAAGGGCGGAAAACCCATGCTTCCCACGTGGCTTTCTTCAACGCAGGTCAGGATTATACCGGTTAAGTCGATTTATCTTTCGGATAGCGTGAAGCTCATGGAGGAACTCGAGAAGCATGAGATAAGGGTCGATGTCGATGATCGGGAAGAAACCGTAGATAAGAGAATTAGAGAGGCGGAGACCGAGTGGGTTCCATACGTAATAGTTTACGGCGAAAGAGAGAAAGAAAGCGGGCTCCTAAGCGTCAGGATCAGGGAAACTGGAAAAGTCGAGC
>JAGHCZ010000092.1 GCA_021160205.1 Nitrososphaerota archaeon
AGATATTCATCGGGGTCATCTATTACCAGAAGCTCCACCACCTTGTAAGGGATAAGATTCACGCGAGGGCCAGAGGCCAGGTCCAAATGCTGACGAGGCAGCCTACCGAGGGAAGAAGCAGAGGCGGAGGATTAAAGTTCGGAGAAATGGAGAGAGACTGCCTGATAGCCCATGGAGCCAGCTTCCTGCTGCTCGATAGGTTGCTCGAGCAAAGCGACAAGTACACAGCGTTTTTCTGCAAGCTTTGCGGTCTTCCAGCTTACTACGACCTTAAACAGGAAAGATTCCTCTGCCCAATTCACGGCAAAGAAGCTGAAGTGTCATCGGTTTCCATGCCTTTCGCGTTTTATCTCCTACTTGAGGAGATGATGAGCATGGGCATTTATCCAAAGCTTCTCTTCGGGGAGGAGGTGTAGAGAATGTCCACTTCGCTTGAGACGGTCATAGGAATTAAGTTCGGCATTTTAAGCCCAGAAATGATTAGGAAGATGTCAGTAGCCGAGATAACGAACCCGGACACCTACGACGAGGATGGAATGCCGATTCCGACAGGCGTTATGGATCCGAGGCTGGGAACCTTGGAGCCGGGGCAGAGGTGCAAGACCTGCGGAAACACGTATCTAGGCTGCCCAGGCCACTTCGGGCATATCGAGTTGCCTGTCCCGGTGATTCACGTAGGGTTCGTTAAATATATTCATAATTTGCTCCGAGCGACGTGTAGGTCTTGTGGAAGACTTTTGCTGCATGAAAAAGATATAGAGAGGCTTAGGGCGGAGCTCGAAGAATTGAAGAAAGCTGGAAAACTTTCGTCGGAGTTTCATTATAGGATTCTGCAGAAAGCTTTCTCGGCTAGCACGTGTCCATACTGCGATGAAAAACAGTATAAGATCGAGCTTGAGAAGCCGACGACGTTTATAGAGGTGATAAATTCTGAGAGGAGACGGCTTACCCCCCACGCGGTCAGGGCCAGGCTTGAAAGAATCAAAGATGAAGATCTCGAATTACTCGGTCTTGATCCAAAGGTCGCTAGGCCGGAGTGGATGGTTTTAACGGTTTTACCTGTTCCACCCGTTTACGTTAGGCCGTCAATCACCTTAGAATCCGGCTTTAGATCAGAAGACGATTTAACCCATAAGCTCGTGGATATCTTAAGAGTTGTTCAAAGGCTTAGAGAAAACATTAACGCCGGATCTCCGTCGCCGGTCATCGCGGAGCTCGCTGATCTACTCCAATATCACGTAACCACCTATATCAATAACGAGGTTCCAGGTGTGGCTCCGGCGACTCATAGAAGCGGAAGACCTCTCAAAACGCTGGTTCGAAGGCTTAAGGGCAAAGAGGGGAGGTTCAGGCTTAATCTAAGCGGTAAGAGGGTGGATTTCTCAGCTAGAACGGTGATAACGCCGGATCCGAATCTGAGCATAAACGAGGTCGGAGTTCCGATGGAGGTGGCGATGCAGCTCACGGTTCCTGAAAAAGTTACCACGTGGAACCTCGAAAGATTAAAGCAATTCGTGAGGAACGGCCCCAACAATTATCCCGGAGCGAAGTACGTCGTGAGGCCGGATGGAAAGCGCGTTAGACTGGCCTTCGTCCAAGATCTAGAAGAAGTCGCGGAGGCACTTGAGCCCGGGTTCATCATCGAGAGGCATCTAATTGATGGAGACATAGTCTTGTTCAATCGTCAGCCGAGCCTCCACCGGATCTCGATAATGGCCCACCTAGTCAAGGTCCTGCCCTACAAGACCTTCAGGCTGAACCTCTGCGTCTGCACGCCCTACAACGCCGACTTCGACGGCGACGAGATGAACCTCCACGTTCCCCAAAGCGAGGAGGCGCAAACCGAGGCCAGAATACTCCTCCTCGTCCAGAACAATATTCTCTCACCGCGTTACGGCGCCCCGATCATAGGCGCGATAAGAGACTTCCTCACGGCTGCCTATCTCTTAACAAAAGATGACACTTACTTGACGAAGAAGGAAGTGGCTTACCTCCTCGCTGCAATAGGCCACGACGGAGATCTCCCGGAGCCCGAGATCAAGGAGCCCGAGCCCAAGTGGAGTGGAAGGCAGATTTTCAGCCTCCTCCTGCCAAAAGGCTTCAATCACACATTCAGAGCAGCTTTCTCACCCGAAATCGAGGTAGTAATCAAAGACGGCAAATTGATCAAGGGAGTAATAGATAAGAACGCTATCGGAGTGGAAAAGGCGAACAGCATACTCCATAGGCTGACAACGGAATATGGTCCAAACGTGACAAAAGAATTCTTAGATAAGCTCGTCAAAGTAGTCAATACCTACCTTAACCTCCGGGGATTCAGCTTTGGAATAGACGACCTCGAGGTCCCCGGCCGCGCATACAAGGAGCTCGAGAAGATTTTCAAGAAGCTCGACGAGGCGTTTGAGAGGCTCAGAGCGGATTACGAGAAAGGAAGAATAGAGGTCAGGCCTGGAGAAACCTTAGAGCAGGCGTTTGAGTCGAATATTCTGCAAATCCTCTCCGAAGCAAGGGAAAAAGCCGGAAAAGTCGCGAGAAAATATATCCGCAAAGATAGCTCAGCGGTCATAATGGCGAAGACCGGGGCAAGAGGATCGCCTCTAAACATCGACCAGATAGTAGCTGTCGTAGGACAGCAGGCCGTTAGGAGGGAGAGGATCAAGCGAGGTTTCATGGATAGGGTTCTCGCCTTCTTCAAGCAGATGGATTTATCCCCAAGAGCTAGAGGATTTGTCTACCATTCATTCGCAAGAGGATTGGATCCGGTGGAATTCTTCTTCCACATGGCTGGAGGAAGGGATGGCTTAGTCGATACGGCGGTCAGAACCCAGCAAAGCGGGTACATGCAGCGCAGGCTCATTAACGCGCTTGAACCGCTCTACGTCGAATACGATGGAACCGTAAGAACCATGGATGAAAAGAGAATAGTTCAATTCCTTTACGGCGAAGACGGAGTAGACCCCATGAAGAGTTATCACGGGGAAGCTGTAAACTTGGAGATTCTCATTCACAGGTTAAGACTAAAGGGATCCGCGAAGAAGCCTATTCCAAGGGAAGAGCTTCAGGGGCTCGTGAAGAAATACAAGGGCTTAATGCCGCGAAAGCTAGTTGAGAAGCTCAAAAACATCGTCGACTCGAGAAAGTTCTCATCCAAAGACGCCTCAAAATTATTCGAGGAGGCCTACAAGGAATACATGAAGAATAGGGTCGAGCCTGGAGAAGCTGTGGGAATCGTTACCGCTCAATCAATAGGGGAGCCGAGTACCCAGCTAACTCTCAGAACCTTCCACTTCGCCGGAGTAAGAGAAGTATCTATCTTAAGAGGGCTTCCGAGGTTAATCGAAATCGTCGACGCGAGGAAGACTCCGTCAACCCCGACTATGAAGATACCGTTAAAGCCCGAGTACGCCAAAAACGCGACGGAGGCTCAGAAAGTCGCGAAGCGCATTAAGTACACATCGCTCGAAGATATAGTCTCGGAGATAGGCTTAGACTTGAGGAGGGGCGCTGTAATAATAAAGCTGGATGATAAAGCCATGAGAAGTGAAGGCGTAACCGTGAGACACGTAGAACAGGCTATAAAATCATTAAAGCTGAAGTACACGCACGTCCAGAAGGTCTTCACGGTCTACGCGAGTGAGGGAGACAGAGACTTCGAGAAATTGAAGTCAAAGCTATTGTCTATGCGGATCAAGGGCGCTAAGAGGATAAAGAAGGCGATGGTGAGATACGAAAACGGAGAATACTTGATCCAAACCGAGGGATCAAACCTCAAAGAAGTCATGCAGATGCCGGAGGTAGATCATAAACGAGTCTGGACAAACAACATCCACGAAATAGCCTCAGTTTTAGGAATCGAAGCCGCAAGAGCCGCGATCGTCAAAGAACTACTAAACGTCCTAGAAGAACAGGGACTAGACGTCGACGTAAGACATCTAATGATAATCGCTGATATGATGACGTTAAACGGTACTGTTAAGCAGATCGGAAGGCATGGAGTAGTGAGGTTGAAGGGAAGCCCGCTCGCCAGGGCGGCTTTTGAAATAAGCGTTCAAACCTTGATCGACGCGGCGGCGAAGGGAGAAATAGATAATCTAAAGGGAAACGTCGAGAGAATATTGATTGGAAAAGAGATAAAGCTTGGAACGGGAATGGTCTCGCTTCTAATGAATTATCCCGGCATAGCGAATGGAGCTGGAGTAAAGCGGGAAGACGCAGATCAAAAGGAGGGCGATTAAAACATGAATGAGCAAAAACCCCTGATAGAGGTCAAGGATCTAAAGAGGCACCTCGAGGTAATCGCTAGAACGGGTAAAATGATCCTCGGATTTAGGCAATCTTATCTTTCAATTTTAAACAAGAAAGCGAGGCTGATAATTCTAGCTGATAACTGTCCGCAAAAATTTGAGCGCGAGATAGTCATCGCCTGCAAGATGACCAAAATACCATACGTAAAGGTAAGCGTTCCGGGAACAGAGCTAGGATACATAGCCGGCAAACCGTTCTCCGCCGCGGTGATTTCCATCCTCGATCCCGGCAGTTCCAACATATTAGAGCAAATTGCGCCAACCGAGGAAGAAGCTTATTAGTCGCTTCTCATTGAAAAATAGAGGCGTTCCTGGCTTGAGTGAGGGAATTAAGCTAACCGACAAAGAGATGAGGTATATCTCGCTCTTTGAAGCCGCCACAGGCGCCGACATAATCGACTGCATCGAATACGGGGACGTCGTGGTATTTGTAGTGAGGCGAGGCGAGCTACCGAAAATACTCTCTAGGAGGGGCGCCAAAATTCAAAACTTCTCGAAACTAATTAAGAAAAAAGTTAAGGTCGTTGAGTACTCAGACGATCCAGCGAAATTCATTCAAAACGCTCTTCAGCCGGCGAAGCTGAGCGAACCCATCAGAATAACCGAAAGAGCAGATGGTCGAAAGATAGCCGTTGCGGTCGTCGACCCCAAATATAGGGCCATAGCCATAGGCAGAGAAGGTAAGACGATAGACCTCGTCCGCTTTCTCGCCAGGAGACATCATAAAATAGATCACGTTATAATCCGCTGAGCGAGCGCAGGCTACGGGAATATTCATTAGTAGGCGCGTAGTCGGCAAACGGTGAAGAGGTGAATCACGATTGTCCAAGGAAAAAAATCAGAAGCTTATCCTCTGGTTTGAGGAATTAAATAAGGAAGATGTGCCGCTGGTCGGAGGAAAATGCGCAAACCTCGGAGAGATGATCAGCGCCGGGATACCCGTCCCGCCCGGATTCGCTATCTCGGCCTACGCGTATAAGCGGTTCATCGAGGAGACCGGTATCGCCCAAAAAATCTATGACATTCTGGATGAGACCATCACCGATCCCAAAGATCCAGGACAGTACGAGGAAGCCTCCAAGAAAATTAGAAAATTAATCGAGTCAACATCGATACCTAGTTACCTCCAAAAAGAGATTTCAGAAGCATATAGAAAGCTCAGCGAGAAAACTGGAAGCAAGGAAGTCTACGTCGCGGTGAGATCCTCCGCCACAGCCGAAGACCTGCCGGGCGCGTCTTTTGCGGGGCAGCAAGAAACTTTCCTGAACGTGAAGGGAGAAGAAGAGCTCCTTGAAAGCGTTAGGAAATGCTGGTCCAGCCTCTTCACTCCAAGAGCCATATTCTACAGAACCCAAAAAGGGTTCAGGCACGAAAAAGTCCTAATCAGCGTAGCCGTTCAAAAAATGGTCAACAGTAGGTCTGCTGGAGTAATGTTTACTCTGCACCCGGTTACGGGTGATCGTAATAAGATAATAATAGAATCGGTTTGGGGGCTCGGAGAAGCGATCGTATCCGGAGCAGTTACCCCGGATCACTTTGAGGTAGATAAAAATACCTTGAAGATCTTGGTGAAGAACATCGTGAAAAAGACCGTTGAATACATTCGAGACGCTAAGACTGGAAAAACAATCCACGCCGAGGTTCCGAAAGAGAGGCAGGAAGCTCCAAGCCTAACCGATGAAGAAGTGGTCGAGCTAGCTAAGATAGCTAAGCGGATCGAGCAGCACTACGGATCAGCCCAAGACATAGAGTTCGCCGTCGACCGCGACCTCCCATTCCCGCAGAACTTATTCATCGTCCAGTCCAGGCCCGAAACCGTCTGGAGCATGAAGGAAGCTCCCGCCGAGGTGCGTACTTCTCAAAAGACCTCCGTCGCGGAGGCAACTATCATTCTCAAGGGCTTGCCGGCCAGCCCAGGAGTCCACATGGGAAAGGCCAAGGTGGTTTACTCTCCAGAAGAGGCTGAGAGGGAGATCAAGAAAGGCGACATCTTGGTCACTAAGATGACGAACCCCGACTGGGTCCCATACATGAGGCTCGCGGGAGCGATCATCACCGATGAGGGTGGAATGACCTGCCACGCCGCCATAGTCTCCAGAGAGCTCGGGATACCCTGCATCGTCGGGGCCAGGGAGGCGACAAAGCTCATGAAAAAAGACCAAACCTACAC
>JAGHCZ010000071.1 GCA_021160205.1 Nitrososphaerota archaeon
GAGATTCTCCTCCCAAGTGTAAAACCTTCTCGAAGAAAATTTTCGTGTAATGATTTTTCGGGGAATAAACTACTTCGTTGGGCAAGCCCTTCTCGATAATCTTTCCATCTATCATTATCATCAGCTCGTCAGCGACTTCTATAGCGAATCCGACTTCATGCGTTACGATCACGCTGGTCATCCCGGCTTCTGCGAGTTCCTTAATCACTTGGAGAACTTCTCCCGTTAGCTGGGGATCCAAAGCCGAGGTTGGCTCATCATAGAGCATTATCAGAGGCTTCATCGCGAGCGCCCTCGCAATTGCTATCCTCTGCTTCTGTCCGCCTGAAAGCTGGGCGGGGTATTTGTCCCAGAGGTCTTTTTCGATGTGAACTGTTGTTAAAGCTTTTTCCGCGGTCTTGAAGGCTTCTTCCTTAGGCATCTTCTTAACTTTCCTCAAGCCTATCATGACGTTGTCCAGAGCTGTTAAATGGTGGAATAGGTTGAATTCTTGGAAGACGAATCCTATTTTCCTCCTGTGACGATTCACGTTTATCGACGGATTAGTCAGCTCAACGTCTTCAAGCCAGATTTTGCCCTCATCGGGGTCGATAAGCCTGTCGATGCATTTCAGCAGCGTGCTTTTGCCCGCTCCGCTCGGGCCCATTATCACTTTTACTTCTCCCCGCCTAACTTCGAAGGATACTCCTCTTAAAACGGGCTTCTCATCGAAGCTCTTCCACAGGTTTTCGACCTTCAATAACGTTTTCGAAGAGTTCATGCGGCCTTTCACCCCGTTATCAACCCCTTCATCTTGATGCGCGAATAGCTGATGTCGAAGATTTTTGATCCCAGATAAGTTAGGGCTATGTAGAGCACTCCGGCGACGAGGTAGGGTATAAACGCCACTCCGGTAGCGATGGCCGCGTATCTAGTTCTAGTCATGATCTCCATGACCCCGAGGATGAAGCAGATGGCGGAGTCCTTCAGGATTATCGAGTACTCGTTTGAGAGCTGCGGAACCGCCTTCCTCAAGGCTTGTGGGAGAATTACGTAGAAAGCTGACTGCCACGTGCTCATTCCGAGGGCTTTCGCCGCGAGCATTTGACCCTCTTCGATCGACTTGATCGACCCTCTAAATATCTGGGATTGATAGGCCCCGCTCCGCATTCCGAGGACGAGTATGCTTGTTTCAAGCGGAGTGGTTTCTATTCCGAAGAGGGGGAAAACGCTCCAGTGGAATAGGAAGAGTTGAACGAGCAGCGGCGTGCCTCTAAAGAACCAGGTATATGCGGCGATGATCTTCCGGATCGGGCTGCCTCCATAAATTTGACCCAAGCTCATGAGTATTCCGATCGTGAATCCTATTCCGAGGCCGGCTGCGACGAGGCCGAGAGACCACAGGCTACCTTCAAAAATATAGGGGAGGTATTTGAGAAGACTCTCTAAGCCTTTCACCGAACCCGGTCACCCCTCCTAGCCGCTTAGCCCCCATTTCTGGAGAAGCTCGTTCCACTCAGGGCTGCTCATCAGCTCGTAGAGAGCCTCGTTAATTCGTTCCCTCAACCAGACGTCCTGCGGCCTCGTGGCAATTCCATAGGTCTCAGGCGCGCCGAGCGTTGAAAGCACCTTGACTCTCGCTTTTACATCGGGGTTCTTTGCGAGATATGGCTCTAGGAACGCCGAATCCGTGATGTAGGCGGCGGCCCTCTTGTTTAGAAGGGCTTCGAGGGCTTCGACGTAGGACCCCAAGCAGAGCTTCTTGAACTTGTATCCCTTAGCCAGCAATCTATCGGCCCATTTATCGGCTGTTGACCCTATTTGGACGGAGATGTATTCGCCGGAGTTCAGGATCTCGTCGAGAGTTCTGTTGTCATCAGCTCTGATGACGACTTCGTGGATGTAGGAATAGTAGGGAATGCTGAACCAGATCTTCCTAGAAGCTCTCTCAGGAGTTATGGTCATCCCGGAAGCGATGATATCTATCTCACCTTTTTCGAGGGCTGTCACGATCGTCGACCAATCCCACGGCTTGTGAACAACTTCCCATCCATATTTCTTGGCAATCCAATCAACCACATCGACGTCGAATCCCTTCGCTTTACCCGTCTCATCAACGAAAGTAAAAGGCGGATAATTCGCATCGAACCCGTGGATTATCACTACTTTCTGGCCCGGCGCAGGAGACTCCGCGAACTTTCCCTCAGAAAAAGCGGCTTTTCTAAATCCGGCGTTGAATCCTTGGAAAAACGGCGCGGCGAAGATTCCTGCGACAAGTCCTAGTATTATTCCAGCGATAAGGGCAGCGGCTAGAACGGGGAAACGGGGTTTAGATGTTGGCGGGACATCAACCCTCCACCTTTGTGGGAGTTTCTAGCTTCACGCTTTATTTAAAGATTATCTCAGCTTCTTACTTTCTGAAATAAGATAGCCGGCGACCTCCTCGGCGGTTTGCTCCAATTTTCCTTCGGGATTCATTACCCAAAGCACGTGATCCGGCCTCCTGTCTCTAAAGACCTTGTAAAATCTTCTGACGCGCTGCTGCATTAGAATGTCTCGCTCGAGCTCGTTCTCTAATCCTCCTTGGCTCTCTTTTCTACTAAGTCTCTTAATTCTATCTTCTTCGGGGGCATCAACGATCACGTATAGATGAGGCTTTAAGAAGACGTTGTTTCCCAATTTCTCGATGAGCCCTATTAGATTCGTGAATTCTTCTGCGCTTACGGTTATCCCGCTTAAGTTCAGGAAAGCTAGGCCATAAACTATCGAGCAGAGATAGTATCTATCGATGAAAAGATAGTCTGGCCGCTCTTCCATCAGCTTCTTCATGATCTTCGAGTCATCACTCGTGTTCGCGAGAAAAAGAAGCATTCTAGTGAGGGGATCTATGCGCGGATCATTTCCATAGGTTTTGGCGAACTTCCCGGTAGAGGAATCGCTGGGAGTTTTATATGTTAAGACCTTGTACCCTTTTTCAGCTAAGAGCGATTTAACCCTCTTCATCAGAGTTGTTTTTCCGGCTCCGTCAACCCCTTCCCAAACGACGATAAACGTCTCCGCCAAGGAGAATGTCCCGAGAAAAATGATATATGGTTTGTTAAAAAAGATGATGTTAGAGGGTTACTCCGCTTTTCTCCAGGTTTACCAGCCTTTCCCAGTTCTGCTCGACGTACCTCTTTAGGGTCTCTAGAACGTGGGCGTTTTCGGGCTTCAAGAGGTGCGCGAACCGTCTCTGAACTTTTAGGTACTCTTCCAGCGGCTTCGGCTTATCTACTCTGATGTTTATCTTGACCCTTCCGTGATCTACCTCGTATACCGGGAAGTACCTAGTATCGACCGCGAGCCTGGCGACCTTGACTGTGTCAGATACGGGGTAACGCCATCCCCTGACGCAGGGGGCTAGGACGTGTATAACTTTCGGCCCTTCGGTTTCTAGCGCCTTCCTAACCTTGTTGATGAAGTCGATTGGATGGGATATGCTTGCAGTTGCGGCGTATGGAACTTTATGCGCAACCACGATGCCTATCAGGTCTTTCTTCCTCTCCTGTTTTCCTGGTATGATTTTTCCGGCGGGGCTCGTGGTAGTGGCGGCTCCCAAAGGCGTAGCTCCGGATCTCTGGATTCCCGTGTTCATGTAGGCCTCGTTGTCGTAACAGATGTACAGCAAGTTGTGGCCCCTCTCAAGAGCTCCGGACAAGGATTGGAGCCCTATGTCGAATGTCCCGCCGTCTCCCGCGAAGATTATCACGTCGTGGAGCTGCTTTCCCCTCTTCTTATGGAGGATGTTGATGGCTTCTACTATTCCCGAGGCAACCGCGGCGCTGTTCTCGAAGGCGACGTGAACGTATGGAACTTTCCAGGCGCTATACGGATAGCATGTCGTCGCGACCTCGAGGCAGCCGGTTGGATTGACCACGATCGTTGGACCTCGTATAGCCTTCATGGCTAATTTGACGATCGGGCCTACACCGCATCCGGCGCAAAGTCTGTGGCCCGGAGCGAACCACTCCTCTCTCGGCAGATCTTTTGGAGACTTGAACTTCGGAACTTGCTCGCTCATGTCTTCACCCCCCACCATTCCACATGCGTATCAAATCCTCCATCCCGCGCTCCCTGAGCAGCCATCCTCAAAACGGCCTCCGCCTCATCGAGCCTGAAGTCTCTTCCTCCAAGGCCGTATACCACGTTTTTAGCGGGAATCCTTATTCCATTCCTATAGAGGACTCCAACGACGTCCGTGTACAGTGGGCCTCCGAGTCCCCCATATGAATACGCTCGATCCATAACGAGCACGGCTTTCATCCTCTTCAACACCTCAACCAGCTGCTCCTCCGGGAACGGCCTGAACATCGTCAACCCTATCACCCCAACTTTCAGCCCTTCTTCTCTAAGCTTCTTCGCGGCGGTCTTCAAGGTACCGTAAGTCGATCCCAAAACGATTACGACCGCGTCGGCGTCATCCGCCATATACGAGTCGAAATACCAGTATCTCCTCCCGCTGATCTTAGCGTATTCATCCACTATCTTCGGGTAAACTTCCTTCGCTCTTTCGACGGCTTCTTTGAGCTGCATCTTGAACTCCATATACGTGTCAGGCAGCGCCATAGTTCCATAAGTCATCGGATTATCGAAGTCGATCTCATACTCGTACTTCTTCGGCGGAAGGAACTTGGCGGCAGCATCATCGGAGATGGGCGTTAAAGGCTCAATGCTATGCGATAAAATGAACGCGTCCATGTTGACCGACACGGGCAGCAACACGTCTGGGTGCTCGGATAACTTGAAGGCTATGAAGGTTAGATCGTACGCCTCTTGCACGTTAGCTGCGAAGAGGTGGATCCACCCCGAATCCCTCTCAGCCATCACGTCTCCGTGCTCGCAATGAATGTTTAACGGAGCATTCAACGATCGATTCACTATCGTCATAACCATCGGAGCCCTCATCGAGGAAGCCGCGTAAACTATTTCATGCATCAACGCCAAACCCTGGCTACAAGTCGAAGTATACACCCGCGCACCGGCTAAGCTCGCCCCCACGCATATCGAGAGAGCTGAATGCTCGCTCTCAGCTTGAATGAACGCGGTGTCCATCTCCCCGTCGGCGACGTATTCACTCAGCTTCTCCACTATAATGGTCTGCGGCGTGATGGGATAAGCCGCTATCACGTCCACATTTGACTGCTTCACAGCTAAGGCAACTGCTTCATCTCCCAGTATAGCTAACCTTTCAACTTGACCCATTCATCACACCTCCTGCATGCTGATCGCCTTAACCGGGCAAACAGAGGCGCATATTCCGCAGCCCTTGCAGTGATCATAATCCACGTCGACGCTGTCATCTTCGAGTCGATTGATCGCCATGTCGGGGCAATAGATCCAACATAAAAGGCATTTAATACACTTGTTCTTATCGATTACCGGCCCCAATACCCTCCAAGTTCCAGTTTTGTATTCCTGGGAAGTCGGTGGGCACGGTATGATCGCCGCCGTCGGCAGGGTTTTGTAGGTGAAATCTCCTTTCACGGCTTTGTTAACAAGTTTTTTAGCCGACAATCGTCTTCACCTCCTCATAAGCTCTTCTGCTTATCTTTAAGTTCATCTCAAAGATTTTTCTAGAAAACCTCTTCGCCAAGACCTCTTCCAGCGTAGATATTTTACACAGTCCTCTTACCCTGATCAACGCCGCGAGCATCGGAACGTTGTATATTTCTCGGTTTATCTCTTCTAGAGAAATCTTTCTCGCATCTACTACGTGCAATCTGCATCCGTTTTCTTTCACCCACTTTACTATCTCCGCGTCTTCCTCTGGAATGTAGTTCAGCAGTATGTCTCCACCTTTTTTCAGTCCTTGACAGTACTCCTTAGCGAACTTAGACATAACCGGGTCAATTATCACGACAATATCCGGCTCATAAACCCCGCAGTGAATCTCAATGGGCTCATCGGAGATCCTCGTATAAGACCTCACCGGCGCTCCAGCTCTCTCCGGCCCGAATTCCGGGAAATGCTGGGCGTATTTTCCCTCCTGGATCGCCGCTCTAGCTAGGAGATTGCTGCCGGTTACGACTCCTTGGCCTCCTCTACCATGCCATCGAACCTCGATTAAGCTCATATTCTCCTCACCAGCGTGATCTCAAATAATCCTCGCACCTAATTACTATTATTGATTCAAAAACAACAAATTTATCCCGCCGATTTTGCAGATCTACCACGATACGGCAATGCAGAAGAAACCTCCGTGGATTAGGGTAAAGCTTCCGTCGAGTGAGGGATATTCGCGTGTAAGAGCGGTATTAAGGAAACACAGGCTCCACACGGTTTGTGAAAGCGCCTTATGTCCAAATCTAGCGGAGTGCTGGGGGTCGGGAACCTTCACCATAATGATTTTGGGAGATGTTTGCACTAGGGCTTGCAAGTTTTGCGCTGTTAAAACCGGGAACCCGAACGGCGTCGTGGATTTTGAGGAGCCTCGGAGAGTTGCGGAAGCAGTTAAGGAAATAGGAATGAATTACGTTGTGATAACGTCGGTTACGAGGGACGATCTTCCCGACGGAGGAGCCTCCATCTACGCCGAGACCATAAGGAGGATAAAAAGAACTGCCCCAAACGTTAGAGTCGAGGTTCTGATCCCGGACTTCAACAACGATGCCGAAGCCCTTAGAAAGATAGTTGAAGAGAGGCCCGATGTCATAGGCCATAACATCGAGACTGTTGAAAGATTGACGAAGAAGGTGAGAGATCCGAGAGCGGGATACGGGAAGTCATTAAAGACTTTAGAGATTTTGAAGAAGCTTGCTCCCGAAATTCGCACAAAGTCTTCGATAATGCTCGGGCTCGGCGAAACCGCGGAAGAAGTGGTAAAGGCTATGAGGGATTTGAGGGAGGTCGGCGTCGACATATTGACTCTGGGCCAATACCTTCAGCCCACGAAGAACCATTTACGCGTAGTAGAGTACGTCCCGCCGGAGAGATTTGAGTATTTGAGGAGAATTGGAGAAGAAATGGGGTTCGAGTTAGTCGCGGCGGGCCCGCTGGTCAGAAGCTCCTATAAGGCGGCTGAATACTTCCTCATGCTTCAAAAATAGAAATCTTTTATTTTTACTCTATTGCACATAAAAGACAGCTATGTCGGTGGAAGAATATCGGGCAATAGTGATCGGTGGCGGTCCCGGAGGATACGTTGCTGGGATAAGGTTGGGGCAGCTGGGTATTAAGACTCTACTAATCGAGAAGGACCTTCTAGGCGGAGAATGCTTGAACAGGGGATGCATACCCTCGAAAATCCTCATAACCGGGGTTAACGCCTATTGGGCCGCGAGGAAAGCCGAGTGGGTTAGAGCCGATAACTTGGAGGTCGATTGGGAAAAACTCCAAGCCCGAAGAGAAAAGATCTTGAGAAGGCTGAGAATTGGGGTGAAGTACCTCCTCGAAGGAAACGGCGTAAAAGTGGTCAGCGGAGAAGCAAAGCTTAAACCCGGTAAAAGGATCGCGGTGAAGCTCCGAGACGGGAGCCAAAAAGAATTCAAAGGAGAAAATATAATCATCGCAACTGGCGCCGAGCATATTTCGATTCCAGCGATACCGATCGACGGAAAGAGAGTGCTGTCCTCCAGCCAAGCGCTGGAGCTGCGAGAAGTTCCTAAGAGGCTGCTGATAGTTGGAGGAGGAGTTTCGGGGCTTGAACTCGGGATACTTTACGCGAAGCTTGGATCAAAGGTTACGGTAGTCGAGTTGATGGATCAGCTTCTCCCCGGAATCGAAAAAGACTTAGTGGACGTAGTTCAGAGGAGGATGAAGAAGCTCGGCATGCAGATCTATACGAGCTCCAAAGTCGTCAGCTCCGAAATCGACGGCGATGTGGTGAAAGCTGAGGTGGAGAGAAAGGATGGCAGCAGCTTTAAGGTTGAGGTAGATTACGCGATGGTGGCGGTCGGAAAAAGGGCTGCAACGAAGAACTTGGGCGTAGAAGATCTCGGGATGAAGCTGGATAAGAGGGGATTCATCGAGGTGAATGATCATTTAGAGACAAACGTCGATGGCTTTTACGCGATTGGAGACGTCGTTGGCCCGCCGTTTCTCGCCCATAGAGCATCATTCCACGGATTAATCGCGGCGGAAAACATAGCAGGAAAAGAATCAATAGCAAATGAGACGGGAATGCCTTCGGCGATATTCACGGATCCGGAGATAGCCTTCGCGGGCTTAACAGCCTCGGAAGCGGAGGAGCAAAACATTAAACCCAAGGTCGGAAAGTTCTCTTTCTCAGCTTTGGGTAGAGCCGTTTTAGAAGACGAGGTGGATGGATTTGTGAAAATCGTAGCGGATTCATCGACAGGTAGGGTGATCGGATGCCAGATGGTTGGAGCACACGTCTCAGAGCTGATCGCCGAAGCAACCCTAGCCATCCGAAACAAGCTGACCCTTGAACAATTTGCTAAGTCAATTAGGCCGCATCCGACTTTCAGCGAGTCTCTAGCCGAGGCTGCTGAGGCCGCGCTATGGAAACCTATTCATATGCTCGTGAAGTAGAATTGCGATGGAATGAACGATAAGAAGCTCCTAGTCGCTGACTTAGGTCTGATAGACTACGTGGAATGCCGAGGACTCCAGCTAAAGCTCGTCAGTCTAAGGGCTGAAAAACGAATCTCAGATGTTTTGCTTCTCTTAGAACATTCACATATTATAACGCTTGGGAGAAGAAGCGATGAAAGCGATGCCCGTAAGATCGATGGAATCCCTGTTCTGAAGGTCGATAGGGGTGGGAGAGCGACTTATCACGGGCCGGGCCAGCTCGTAGGATACATGATTATAGACTTAATCGAATTTGGAGCGGATGTAAAGACCTTCGTTCACTTAATAGAAGAAGCGATAATTCGTACCCTAAAGCGGTTCGGATTAATGGATGCAAATAGGAGAGAGGGATACCCCGGGGTTTGGATAAAGAAAAGAAAAATCGCCTCAATAGGGCTCGGGATAAAGCACTGGATAACTTATCATGGATTCGCCTTAAACGTGAACACGGACCTCAAATACTTTGAGCTGATAAATCCATGCGGTTTAAATCCGAACACGATGACTTCAATGGAGAGAGAGCTTGGAAAACGCGTAGATATGCGGGAGGTTAAGAGTTCATTCTTAGAAAACTTCGCCGAAACCTTCGGATACGGAGAGATGCGGAAAATCGGGTTAGAAAGCCTGTTTAGGGCTAATTCCGAATCCTTGAAGATTTCTTAAATTTCCCACTCGAGGGGCAAAGTTTTGACAGAAAACACTCATCGCATCTCGGATTTCTGGCCCTGCACGTAGTTCTTCCGAACTCTATCAACGCTAAATGCGCCTTCATCCTCTTCTCCGGCGGAGTTGCACGTTCGAGCTTCTTCCTCAGGCTCTCGTAATCGTCTTTCTCATCCGCTACCCCGAGCCTTTTCATGATCCTGAATATGTGGGTGTCAACCGGGAAGACGGGATCCCTGCGGATTATCATCAGGTAGACATCGGCTGTTTTCGGGCCTATTCCCTTCATCGATGAGAGAACCTTTTTGGCCTCGGGATATGGAAGGCTTAGAATTTTCTCTAATCCTCCTCCGCTGTTCACCAATTGTTCGGCTATTAACTTTATTCTAGGAGCTTTCATCCTCCAGAGCCCGGCGGGCTTTATCGCTTCGGCTATCGAGTCCACGCTGGCCTCGGCCACCTCTTTGATGCTCCTAAATTTTTCTCTAAACCTCTTCAACGCCTCTTTAACGTTCTGTCTATTCGTTTTCTGGGATAGGATCACCGCCACGAGCGTTTCATATGGGTCGCGGTTTTCGAATCGCGATAAATCTATTGGAATTTCCTTGAGAACTTTTCTTATTATCGTTGCAAGTCGCTTCGATGTCACATATTGACGAGGACTTTCTAACCCTTATTGATTACGGCCACATCTAGCTTCGCCGCTATACTCATCGGAAAACTCAGATCTCCGCTCCACGCAATTCCGCGAGCTTTCCCGAAGAGGCGCACCTCCGCGAATTTCGATTGCTCAATAACCTATTACGGGTAAACGGCCAGAAGCTGCTTTGTTGAATTCGCTCGAAGGATTTCCGTGAACGAGGTATCCGAGCATGCTGCAGCTAAATGCACCTTGAGGATCATGAACGTTTTTACGTCAAGATAGCTTATCTGAATAAAATCTCGTGTTTTGTTAAAGCCTTTACAAAACCGGCGAACCGTCGCTTAGCCCTCGCGGCGCCCTCGGATTTAATTAAGATCTTGAAGCCGTCGCGCTTTGAGCTACGTATCCTTACTCCGAATTTCACGGCGATTTTGTCGAGGTCTATGAGCTCGAAGTGAGGGATCTTTTCCTCGTCTCCGCATGGCCCCATCTTACACGCCGCGCATCCTAGACCGTGAGCCTCTATGTTCGCTGCGCAGGCAGATGGGTAGACCTTTAACCCGGTTTTCTCAGCTCGATCTGCGATCTGCTTTTTCAAATCGCTGCTGTAAATGGTTACTTGTTTGGATCCACCAAGTTCGCCTCTTATCCGCTTGATGATCTCGCTTAGATGCGGATATCTCGCGGCCCTAAGCCTTTCGATGATCCCTTCCGTGACCCTGAGAGATCCTAAGACCACTCCAC
>JAGHCZ010000003.1 GCA_021160205.1 Nitrososphaerota archaeon
ACCAGCTTCGATGAATATCGTCGGAGCCCTCGTCGCGGGGCCGTGGTGGGTTACCTCAAGTCCGACCTTCCAATCTGAAAGATTTAGAGCTTCTAGTTGTTTCGATAATGCGTGAAGAGCTGTGTAGAGGGCTGCGGCGCTCGTCGGCGAAAGAGTTTCTGGGAGACCGCCCATCGACGCCTCGGATCCCCAATTTCCAACCGGATGCGTTAAGAGCGCCTTCACGCCGGCCACCGATTTATGGGAAGAGGCAACTATCACGAGTTCCGGGCCATATTCTTCTCCAAGTCCATTTGCGAAGATATGCCTTTCTTGAATGAATCTCAGCCACGTATCACCCTTTCGAAAAAGGTTTTGGCCGCTTTCTTGAAAGCCGTAGGACTCTATTAGAAATCCAGCGACCCTCATCGAAACGGGGTCCGCCTTGGAGGCAATTATGAGCCGCATAGCTTTCCGCGGGAAATGACGAAGCGTATGCCAAAAATATTCGCTGCCTGAAGTATATATGGAATGAAGTTTCACCCAGTCAATAAGCCGCTGATCTGCAAGCCCGTCGCGGATGCGCTTCTCCAAGCCCAAACGGCTGGAAAGAAGAAAGTCAGGGTCTCGCTGGATCTTGGAAAAGGCGTCCGCGAGCTGGAGCTATCTGATGATGGAGTATTTTGTGAAGATTTTAGATTGGGATGGGAGGATGTCAGGATCGCGGCGAAGAGGGGTAGGGATATCTATTACGTCGAAGAAAACCACCTCGTTCCGCTCTCAATAAGTTCCGGTCACTTCTATAAGCTCGTCTTGGTTAAGTGGGGACACGCGCCCACCCTTGAGATAGATGGAATACATATGCATAGAATCGTGGACGTAACCCCCGAAGCCGATTCAGAGCTTAAGATCAGCATGCTGGGAAGACTTAGGTGCTGTAGAGTGCTGGACGTGTGCACAGGCTTGGGATACACCGCGATAGCGGCGCTGAGGAAAAATGCGTGTAAAATAGTCACAATCGAGAAAGACGAAAACGTGGTAAGGCTCGCCCGATTCAATCCATGGTCCTGGGAGCTTGCCGACGATAGAATAGAGCTGAGAATCGGAGATGCGGTTGATCTTATAGAGGAGTACTCTGAAGAATTCGACGCCGTAATACACGATCCTCCCAGGCTGGCTTTGGCTGGAGAACTTTATGGGCTTGAATTTTATCGAAAGCTCGCAAGGGCCTTGAAGCCTGGTGGAAGAATAGTGCATTACGTCGGTCAGCCTGGAATCCGTAGAGGTAAAAAGGTGTGGAGAGGGGTTTTAGAGCGGATGAGGGCCGCTGGGTTTGATGCAGCCTACGACGAAAGCTCCAGATGCGTGTATGGCCGTCGGAAACGATAATAGTGGGTCTTTAGAGAGCATGGCTGGAGAGCATGGCGAAGAGGGAGATAATCGGCCATGGAACTTGGCTCGATAAAGTGGCCGCCGAGCTGATTGAGAGGGAGAAGAAGCTGGGGAGAAAAATCGATCTAATCAGAACGGAGAGCGGGCTCGGAGCATCGGGGATACCGCATATAGGGAGCATGGCCGACGCCGTCAGAGCTTACGGGGTGACGCTCGCTCTCAGGGAACTCGGATATAACTCCGAAAGCATAGCATTCACGGACGACCTAGACGGATTAAGAAAAGTTCCGGCGGGAATGCCCGAATCGCTCGAAGAGCACTTGCTAAGGCCCGTGTCCTCGATACCGGATCCATATGGATGTCATGAATCCTTTTCGGAGCACGTAAGCGGGATGCTGAAAGAGGCGCTGATGGAAGCCGGAATAGAGTGTAGATACATGTCGGGGAGGAAAACATATGCCTCCGGAATTCTCGCGGAGCAGATTCACAGAATTTTATTGAACGCGCAAAAAATTGGAGAAATAATAGAGGAGCTGACGGGGCAGGATAAATTCAAGAAAACGCTCCCATACTTCGCCATCTGCAAGCAATGTGGGAGAATCTACACAACCCAGGCGTATGAGTATGATCCTAGCAGAAGGATCGTGAGATATAGATGCATAGGGGCGGAGGTTGGCGGGAGATATTTTAAGGGATGCGGCTATGAGGGAGAGGCAGATATCAGAAAAGATGATGGAAAACTTGTTTGGAAAACCGAGTTCGCGGCGAGATGGGCGGCGCTGGACATAAGGTTCGAAGCCTACGGAAAGGATATCGCGGACTCCGTTAAGGTAAATGACTGGGTCGCGAAGAACGTGCTTGAATTTGAGCCGCCCATGCACGTCAGATACGAGATGTTCTTGGATGCATCTGGGAGAAAAATATCCAAATCCATTGGAAACGTTTTCACGCCTCAGCTTTGGTATAGATACGGAACGCCGGAGAGCCTTCTCTTATTGTTGTTCAAGCGCGCCACCGGAACTAGGGTTCTGAGCTTCCAAACGATACCGAAGTTAATGGATGAGCTCGATTACCTCGAAGACGTTTACTTCGACAGGGTGAAGATCCCCAGCGAGCTTGAGAGAGCCAAGCTTAAAGGGCTCTATCTATACTCTCATCTTCTAAACCCTCCGAAGAAGCTCTCGACACACGTTCCATATTCTCTGATAGTCGAACTCGCAATCGCGGCTCCGGAAGATAAGCGGTTTGAGTTCGTCGTTAGCAGATTGAGAAAATACGGGTATCAAATAGATGAAAAAGCGGAGAGGAAGATAAGGCTCGCAATTAACTACGCGGCGGATTTAGGCTCAGTTGAACGGGAGCTCGTTACGCTATCCAACGACGAGAAAAGGGCGATCAACCACTTGATTGAAAGGATTCAGGCGTCAGAGAGCGGCGAAGAAATTCAAGAAGGAATCTTTGAAGCTGCGAGGAGAAACGGGCTCAAGCCGAGAGAATTTTTCAAGAAGCTTTACGCAATTTTCTTGGGAAGAGACAGAGGCCCGAGGCTCGGCCCATATATCTGGGATTTGGGAAAGGAGCGAGCTATCGAGATCCTTAGGAAATCTTTGGATTAGCTTTTTCAAAAATACTTATATAATGACTGAACCCAACTAAGCCGTCCAAAAGGAGTCGTAATGGAATGAGTGAGTTAGTTAAGATAAATGAGTTAAACCCCCGTTCGAGAAACGTAAATCTCGTTGCAAAGGTTGTGAGCAAAGCTCCGGAGAGAGTTGTTTCATCTCAATATGATCAGAAAGAGCATAGATTGAGCGAGATACTGATCGCCGACGAGACGGGCGCGATAAACTTGGTCCTATGGGATGAAAAGATCGACACCGTTCAAGAAGGAGACACCGTGAAAATAACGAATGGATTCATCAAGCTCTTCAGAGGAAAAATGCAGCTGAACCTCGGTAGATACGGCACCGTCGAGCAGTCCGAAGAAGAAATAGGCGAAGTAAACCTGGAAAACAACCTCTCCGAAACTCCTCAACCCTTAGGCGGATTCGGGTCCAGAAGACCTAGGAGAAGATTCAGACCGAGAAGGTAAGAACTCTAGGAGAGTAACTCAGGTAGCACGGTCGGAGTAGGATGCTCAGCTTTAATGAAATTACTTATATATGGCATGCGAAAAAATTAATTGAGTTGGATTTTGAGCGACGATGAGTTCGAGGTAATAGTTGTCGAGAGCCCGAAGATCGAGGTCGACATTCCGAGAGACAAGCTTCTATCGTTCATAAATCTTGCTGAAGAACTCGGCTGGGAAAAATCTAAGATAAAACGCTACATCAACACAGCTCTCAGACTCAGGAAGCTCGAGCGAGAAGCCGGTAGGAGCTATATATCCCTCCTCAGAGAGTACCGCAAGTTATCAAGCGAAGAAGTTAAGCTCAGATATTCCATCGAGCAGCTGAAAGAGAAGCGGAAACAAATTGAAGACGACTTAAATCTCTACCTCGAACAACACAAGTTAACTCTGGACTTAGTTGGGAGGATCGCGAAGATAGCTGATGCCCTTAGGGAGAGAGGCCTGGAGCTGGAAGATCTAGAAAAAGCGATGAACGTGATCGAGTCGATGAAAAGCATGGATCACGATGTAGCTAAAATAATTAAGAGCCTCGAAAAGCAGAGGAGCCTCCGCGGAGAGATCAGGAAGCTTGAGGAGAAAATTAAATCCATTAAAGAAGAAATCGGGGGACTGGAAGAAGAGAAGGAAAAGCTTCTAAATGAGCTCAGAGAAATTCATGGACTCTCAGGGGAAATTTCGCAGCTTAAAGAAAAGAAAAGAGAATTCGAAGAAGAGGTTCAAAAAGCGGAAGAGCAGGTTAAAGAAGCCCAGGCTAGACTCGAAGCCGCTAAAGCCGAATTAGAGCAGCTCTTAGGTCACAAAGCGACTATTGAAGAGCTCAGAGAGCTGATTCAGCAGCTTCGAGAAAGCGTTGAAAGGCTTAAGAGCGAAAAGGATAGACTTGGCAAAGAGCTTTCCGAACTTCTCGAAGTCAGAGGAGAAATAGATGAAATAAGAAATAAGATCGAGGAGGACAGGAGGAAGCTGGAGGAACTCGAAAGAGAAGTCTCGAATAGGCAGGCGTATCTCGAAGTATTGGAAGGGGAAATTTCAGCCGCTTATACGATCTTGAAGATCTTCACAGATCCGCAGGGAGTTGAAGCGGAGGATTTAGAAACTCTAGCGGATCAATTGGAGAAAATTACAAAGATTAAGCGGGGAGAGCTCTCGGCGTTGAAACCACTTGAGCCGCATCTCTTGAACAGAACGCGTGAAAGCATAATTTCCCTGATCCTTCCATACGTTAAGAACGAATTCGTTCCGAAGAAAGCGTTCGAGCAGCTCGAGAGGGAGATTAAGAGGCTAAAAGAGAAGAACATCGCCTTGGAAGAAGAGGCGGCATCGCTTAGAAGAGCTCTCGAGGCAAAGGCCGAAAAGAAAACCGAGCCTACTCTCAGGCCCTTAATCAAGGCCGTTACACCTAGCGGTGAAACCGTGGAATTAAAATCTCTCGAGAAGGGAATGAAGGTGAAGATAACGTGTCCATCGTGTAAGAACTCGACTATAACTAACATTCCCACGAGAGAAGAACTCGAAGAGCTAAATTCAAAAGATTATAAGCTTAGATTCACATGTAAGGAATGCGGAAAATCGTTCGACATCCCGATAAGCATGTTATTGAAGAAGATGGAGGGCTAAAGAAGCTTGAACCAAGAACGGAGAGTCAACCCCATAGTGAAGATGCTGGCCTGGAAGGCTAGGAAGCTGAGCACGGAAGATGTTCAGAGAGTTTTAGCCGCCGTGGCCTCCATAAGCGACGACGTCTTCACTCTAACCGACGTGATAAAACGCCTTCCAGACTATTTCAAGGCGAGCAGGAATAAGCGCAGATGCGTCGGAAACCTTCTACAAGGATTAGCCGCGTTAGGATATCTCTCGAAGCCCAGCGAGCGAAAGTGGATCAAGAACGCGCCAACTTTCAGCCACTTCTTAACCCAGCACTTACTCGAACTATCCTCTATCGAGAAGATTCCGCCTCGGCCGCCTCCGACTCGCGAGAAGATAATTTCCCATCGTCAAAAGCTTGGGAAGTCTTCTTCAGAATGATGGAGCCCTTCCAGTCCATCGGTATCTCGACAAATCTCCATTCCTTCCCGAGAAACCTGGCGGCGAGAATGGGTTTAGGCCTAACCTCGGCTCCGCAGTGAGGACATTTTACAACGAAAAGATTACAGAAATCGAGCAAACGCTTAACCTGAACAGCGTTCAAAACCACGTAGGGCTTGCTGCTAGACTTAACTTCTATTGCCAGCAACTCCCCATCGTCGACCGCGATTATATCGGGTTTAGGAAGCTTACCCGTTCCACTTCCCGGAGTTCTAACGGCGTAGGTCCCTGCCTCTCCTTTCGTGGAGAATTTCCGAATGAGATAGTATTCTCCCTCATAGCCCATTCTGGCCTTATATCGCGGTGATGAAGGGTTCTTAGGCTTCTTAGGCATGCCTTTTGAAGTTCATCCTAAGATATAACATAACCTTCGCCGAATAAATAGTGGATAATAGTTTGAGAATCTCCGCGTCATCAACCCGATTTTTCATACAGCTTTTCCGCAGCTTCATCCAATCCAAGCGAAATCAGCTTTTCCCTCGTAGGTCTCCCGGACTCATCCCATCCGCGTAGCCCGTAATACGTTTTGAGAAGCTCCACGAATTTGCCGCGGTCCAGTCGCACGCCCTTCGTCGATCCCTCGGGGACCGGGTCTTCGAAGTCTCGATCCGGCAGAGAATCATCTCTTATTCCAACGTTTTTCCTGAGAATCGCTATGCACCTCGTCAGGTTCCAAA
>JAGHCZ010000125.1 GCA_021160205.1 Nitrososphaerota archaeon
CCTCTAATAGTTCCGGCTTCAGCTTCGACGGGATCCGTCGCTCCTATCATTTTTCTCACAACGCTTATAGCTTTTCTTCCCTCCAAGACCATTAGGACCACGGTTTTCCCGGCGATCGTGTTTATCAGATTATCGTAGAACGGTTTGCCGTAATGGATTTTGTATAGTTCTGCTGCTTTTTCTTTACTCATCTTCTCGACCCTCAATTGGAGTATCTTCAAGCCTTTTCGCTCAAATCTCGAAATCACTTCGCCGATTAAGCCTCTTTGCACGCAGCTGGGCTTTAACATGACGAACGTTCGCTCCATGTCAAATCTCGTGAAAGACTATAATTTAGGGGTTGATTTTCAGCGACCGAGGAAATGAGAAAACAGCAGAGTGACCTAAGCGGACTTCGGAGCGTACTTCTTGGTCCACTTCAGCTTTCTGGGATCTCTGCGGAAGTCTATCATGCTTATTCTACATTTTCTAGAGCAGAACCATAGCTGGGTTCCATCTCTCTTTACGTATAGTATTCCCTTGCCGTGCAGAAATTCTCTGCCGCAGAAAGCGCATTTGTGGGTTGTCGGCAAGCTCATTCACCTCTCACCTAATCTTCTCGGCCTCGCGCTCCGTATCCAATAGCATTAAGATGTCACCGACTCTCACAGGTCCCTTCACGTTCCTAGAAATCACCCTTCCAGCATCTCTTCCTTCAAGTATTCTAACCCTGACCTGGGTGACCTCTCCGGTAACCCCTGTTCTGCCTACTATTTGCTCGACGACCGCCGGGACGGATTCTTCGACTTTTTCAGCCCTTTTGCTCATGTCTTCCGCTCTTCAAGAGAATTTAATCTGTTCTTAACTATTTCTACGGGCTTGCAAAGCTATACCTATATAGAAAGCTTTACTTCTCGCCAAGCTCTATCTTGATCGACGCATATCCCACAACAGCGCCCCTATCCCCCGTTATATCGCCGCTCGTCGCGTGTCTAAGCACCTCGCTTTCAGAGGCTCCAAGCCTCTTCGAGGCCTCGAGAACCGCCGCGACCGGCCCATAGCCGCACATAGAAATCTCGTGTCGTCTAATGACCTCGTAAAGCCCTTCAACGTCTAATTCCACTATCCTCTGAAGAGCCATTTCATCTTTTTGCTTGGCTATTTCATCCGGCTCGTAGTGAGTTAAATCCGTCGAAGCGACTAAGAGGAAGCTTCGATAGTTTTTCAGGGCTTCAGCCAGCGCCCCGCCGACCTCGATGCATGTTTCGAGGCTCTGATCTAGGATGCAGATAGGCAAGACTTTGAACTCTCCGAGGACGTATTGGAGGAACGGCACTTGAACTTCTATAGAGTGTTCTCTTGAGTGCGAGAACTCATCCAAGGTGAAGACATCTGATATTTCGGCGAGCTTTAGGGCGAGCTTTTCATCGACTTTAACGCTTCCAAGCGGCGTAACCCACTCTCCACTCGGGTAAATCGAGACCGGACTTCCAACCCCATAGTGATTCGGACCTAATATAACCACGGTTTCGGGCTTGATCCTGTTCTCGAGCTGGAGGTAGCCGTGCGCCGCGACGGGGCCCGAGTAAACGTATCCTGCGTGGGGAGATATTAGAGATGGCGGATTTCTGTCTCCTCCGGGTTTTCTCGGAAGCCTCCCTGGGCCAATTCTGTGTAGGAAGGAGTGCTCGATCTCCGCTTTCAAGCTTTCGGGCGAAGAGGGATAGAACATTCCAGCTACTGCGGGCATTCTCCTGCTCATGGCCTCATGGAAATCTATGCAAAGCCCCCTAAAAGTATGAGCCCGTAAAGGAGGGATGAAGGAAATGCATAATAAACCTGATTCCACTATGACTGCGTCTTCGAATGGATGCTAGAGGCGTTATCGCGTTCTGCTGGAGGACTGTGCTCTCGTCTCTCATCCTATCCGCTCTCTTCTCCGCCGCCTCAATAATGGTGGGCCTAACAAGCCCGCTTCAATTTCCCAACCCGCTGGCCAGCCTTTGCGGCCTGATACTAATGTGCCTTCTCGATGCAGCCATCTTAGGCTATCTCGTCATTCGTTCCCGATGGAGCGGGTGGCGGCTGGTACTCGGGGTTTTCTTCGCATTTTTCTGCGTGAAGACCTTCCTGAGCCAGATCGAAACACTCGTGTTCCTTCGCTATCTAGTGGAAATCGTTTCGGCGGAAATGCTACCCAAGTTTTTCGCCCAAGGAGCCGTCACGGCGCTCCTCTTCTCCCCCGTGCTAGTTCTAGTCCATGAACGAATGAGGAAAAGTGAAGCGTTGCAAGGTTCAGGTGGGCGGTTGATCATGCCGAAGAAAGAATGGGCTTGGAAGCTCGCTTCGATCGCGGTCATTTACGTGATCACATATATCTTGTTCGGGATGCTCGTGTTCAGGCCGCTCGCGGGAAAAGCATTCGAAGAATATTACGCGGGGCTCCAGCTTCCTTGGTGGATTCTCCCTTTCCAAGCGGTTAGGGGGCTGATGTGGGCAGCCATAGCTATTCTCGTGGTTCGGATGATGAGGGGAAGCTGGTGGGAGGCCGGTCTGACGACCTCTTTACTATTTTCGGTGCTGATGAGCTCATCTCTTCTCATACCGACGGAAATTATGCCCGAATCCATTCGAATAGCCCATTTCGTAGAAATCTTCTCCTCAAACTTCCTATTCGGATGGATCGCGGTCTGGCTGCTACACCTCCGCGGCCGAATCCCCCGCCAAAGCTGACATGGAAGAATTTATTTATCGTATTTCTTAGGTGTTGATGCGTCCATGTGTGCAAATACGTCATCGAGGAAGCGCGATCACCTAAGGATAAGCCTCGAACATGATGTCGGCTTCAAGACGAAGACGACTTGGCTCGAGTACGTTGAGCTAGTTCATAAAGCGTTACCCGAGCTTGATTTCAGGGAGGTCTCGACCGAAACGACATTTCTCGGAAAGAGATTCGGGATGCCTCTTCTCATAGAGGCCATGACTGGGGGGATCGCTGAAGCAGCTGAAATAAACGGCAACCTAGCGGAGGCGGCTGAGCGTTTTTCGATACCCATGGGCGTTGGGAGCCAGAGAGCGGCGTTGGCTGATAGCCGACTAGAGTACACGTTCAAAGTTGCTCGCGAGCGCGCGCCGAACGCGTTCCTAATAGCGAATCTAAGCGGAGTTCAGCTTGTCCGAGATGGCGTTGAAGCGGCGGAGAAGGCGGTGGAGATGATAGAGGCGGACGCGCTCGCGATACACCTCAACGCCCTCCAGGAACTCGTCCAACCCGAAGGATCGACATCTTTCAGAGGCGTCTTGAAGGTGGTGCGGGAAGTCTCCGAGAAGCTCGACGTTCCGATAATCGTCAAGGAGATCGGCTGCGGGATATCGGGCGAGGTTGCTAAGCTGCTTGAAGAGGCTGGAGTTAAGGCAATAGATGTGGCCGGGGCTGGGGGGACGTGTTGGACGAGGATCGAGATGTTGAGGGCGACGGAGATGGACGATGAAAAAGAGCTTCTGGCGAAGACTTTCCTTGAATGGGGCATACCGACGGCCGCGTCGATAATAGAGGTTTCATCAACCGTGAACATAGAAGTCGTGGCTTCGGGAGGGATAAGAAATGGACTCGAAGCGGCGAAAGCCATGTCAATCGGCGCCGATATGGCTGGAATAGCTTATCCGCTGCTGAAGCCCGCCGTGAAAAGCGTTAAGGAAGTGGAAAAAATATTGTCGAGTTTTCGAAATGAGCTTCGAGCCGCTATGTTCTTGACGGGATGCAAAAACGTAAGCGCGCTAAAAGAAAGCCCACACGTGCTTTTCGGCCCGATATTGGAATGGGTGAAGCAGAGAGCGGGGAAACTAGTTGAATAAATCGGATTTTCGTGAGGCTGTATACTTAGTTTTGGATGAGTCAATCCTTAAAAAACTGGAGTAAAACAATAACGTAATGAGCGCTAAACGCTTCGGAGAAATCAAGCTCAACGAGGAGTTCAAGCCCTCTCCGCAGTTCAAGAAGCTTTACTTCATCTACTTCGCGTTCGGGGTATGCATCGGCGTCTTGACATGGTATCTTCCAATACTGCTCTTTGCCCCACCTGGAGCCAGCCTAATAATCTCAATCCTCGTCATTCCTCTGATAATCTTTGCAGCCCTGTGGATTCCCAAATATTGCGATTCAATAGTTTACAAACTCACGAGAGACGAGATCACCTGGAGGAGGGGGGTCTGGTTTAAGATGACCGGAATAGTTCCATATAACAGGATAACGAATATAGACATCGTTCAAGGCCCCATCTCGAGAGCCCTCGGAATAGCCTCTCTCAAAATCCAGACAGCAGGCTATTCAGGTCGAAAAGCGAGGGCGGAGATAAGGCTGGAGGGAATAGAAAAATTCGAGGAACTAAGAGACCTGATATTGCGGTTCGTTAAGGGTAAGAGACCCGTCGCGGTAGAAACTTATGAAGGGGAAGCTGTTGAGCTAAAAATTCTCAATGAGTTAGTTAAGATCAGAAGGCTGTTGGAAAAATCTGCTAAGAAAAAGTCCGGCCAAAGAGGGAAGTAAAACTCATTCTTTCTTTTTCAATTATCTGTTAATCATGAGCCTTGATAAAGACGTAACTCTCCTCCAAGTCTCTTCTGCAGAAGCCGAATCTCTCGAATTGAACGATCTCACCCACCTCCACGTTCTTAACCGCGATTTCTCCAACTCCTCTGACGCTTCTCAAGCTATCCGGATTTACTTCGTCATCGAGATAGAGTACATCTGGAACGATTACTTCGACTTGAACGGCTTCGTCAACCGGAACCCATTGAATTATCTTCACGTTTTTCATAGGCTCTCTGCTCATGAATTCTCCCTTAATGAGGTCTTCTGTCTTCTCGAGAATTCGCAGATTCATTAGATACTTTAACCTCATAATTTCTCCGATCCCCGTTCTTCGAGCATCTTCTCCCGAGATATAGAATTCTCCTCTTGCCCTGAGCTTTCTAGAGCCTAGTTCCCTATTATCCGGATGATAAGGCGCGTTCACGAAGACTTCTGGAGCTCCTTCAACGACAAGCTTCACCGGATCCGGGGCGAAGAATAGCCTCCTGGCTTTTGGATCGAGTATTTTCCTGTTTATGGCGAATAAGAGGCTCCAGTCGTATTCCCGTTTCGCATAAGAGAA
>JAGHCZ010000072.1 GCA_021160205.1 Nitrososphaerota archaeon
GCTTGTCGTGGAAGAAATCGGATTCCGATCACTTATATCACCTTCGGCTAAGAGCGAGATTAGGCGCAGGGCCGGGGAAATCTACGAGTCGATAAGGGAATTATAAGCTGGCTAATCCACTGTTATGCCGTGTTTCTTCAGCGCCTTTTTTATTTTCTCTATCTCGCCCTTTAGATACATCAACTCCCTGACGATCATCTCTAAATCCGACGGGAGGACGTAGCCATGCCCCCTAAGCATCCTCATCTTATCGATCAAATCATCCGAGGCTCCCATTAAAAGACACCAAGAAAAGAATCACCTTCTACCCTTATAACGGTTTAATCGATAGAATTCATTTTTAAGAACCCGTACAATCCACCTAGTAGCCGAATGGACCTAGAAAAAGCCGGGAAAATCGCGGTAATAGGCTCGGGGAGGATGGGGCCGGGAATAGCGCAGCTGGCGGCGATGAAAGGATATGAGGTCGCTCTATGGGGAAGGAGAAGAGATTCCCTGAAAAAGGCCGAAGAAAGAATAACTTGGAGCATGAGAAAGCTCGTGAAGAAAAAGATCTTTCAAGAAAACTCGATAAAAAACGTTTTAAACAGAATAAATTACGAAATAGACCTTAAAGAAGCCGTTTGCGACGCAGATCTGGTGGTGGAGGCGGTAATAGAGGACACCGAGGTAAAGCTTAGGATATTGAGTCAAATAGCGATGAACGCGCCCTCCCACGCCCTCCTCTCTTCCACCACGAGCACCATACCCATCACCGAGCTCGCCGCGTCAACCGATAGACCTGAAAAATTCATTGGGATACATTTCTTTAACCCCCCACAGCTGATCGAACTCGTCGAGATAACGCCTGGAAAAAGGACGTCTCAGAAAACCATTCGAGAAGCCATAAACTTCGCAAAGACCCTGGGAAAACAGACCCTATTATGCAGAGAGGATGCCCCCGCATTCATCGTCAACCGGATACTACTACCTATTCTAGATGAGGCTGCGTGGATGGTTTTCCGAGGGGAGGCGACGGTGACGTGCATAGATTCAACGATCAAAGAGCGGCTTAAGGCGCCGATGGGCCCCTTCGAACTAATGGATTTCATCGGCATAGATGTGGTATACCACGCTATGAAAGAGGTGATGAAAAGAGAACAAACCCTGATAACTTTTTGTCCATTAATCAAGAAATTCTATGAAAGAGGATTCATGGGAAAAGACCGGGGAGGGGGATTCTATCAACACCCCGAGCTGATCAAAAACCCGGCAAAAGCCGCCAACAACGCCATAGACATAGCAACGCTACTTGCACCGGCGGCGAATTCCATAGCGAGGATTCTGAAGAGAAGACTTACATCTATAGAAGAGGTAGAAAGAGCGGTGAAAACCGCCTTAAAATACTCCTCGGGAATAATCCGCGAATTACGTTCAATAGGCTTCAAAAGAATCCGGGAAACACTACTCGAGAAATACAGAGCATACAAATGTGAACTCTATCTCCCCGAAGAAAACTTAAAGGAAATATTTTACTGAGGTGAAGACCTTGAAGAAAAACTTGATCATAAAGAAGAAAGACAAACTTGCGTGGATTCTGTTGAACAGGCCGGAGAAATTGAACGCGCTCACAGACGAAATGATGGAACAACTTGGAAAAGCACTCGACATCTTAAACTCCGAGGATATACGAGTCATAATAATCTCTGGAAGCGGAAACTCATTTTCATCCGGAGCCGATTTAGGCATGTTAACGCGTCTTAAGAAGGGTGAGGCAATGGAAAAAGCACGCCTATGGAGATCTATACTCGATAAACTGGAATCATTCCCCAAACCCACGATCGCCGCGATAAAGGGATATTGCCTTGGATGCGGACTGGAACTCGCCCTCGCATGCGACTTCAGAATAGCCTCGGAAGACGCGGCATTCGGGCAACCTGAAATAAAATTGGGCCTCATACCTGGAGCCGGCGCACCCAAGAGACTCGTTAAATTACTAGGGGAGGGCAAGTCAAAGGAGCTGATTATGTTTGGTAGAGAAATCGCCTCGAAAGAGGCAGAAAAAATGGGACTCGTGACTAAAGTGGTCCCAAGAGAAAACCTCGAGCGAGAGGCAGAAAAAATAGCATTAGAATTGGCCGAGAAATCCCCCAAAGCACTAGAAAAAATCAAACAAGTCATAAAACTCATCTCAGAAGGCAGATACGCGGAAGCCGGAGAAATCGAGTCAACGACATTCGGAGAACTGATAGAAAACAGGAAATTCGAAGAAAAACTAAGAGGAAAATCCGCCTCGAAGCCTGAATGAGTCAACGACACTCGCTTCGAGACCTGAACAGTGTAGGGATATTTATTTAATTCCTAATTTAATATCTAGAGAAATGTCCGAGGGCACGTTTGATGTTCTGATTGTGGGTGGTGGTCCTGCTGGTCTTACTGCCGCCCTTTATGCGTCGAGGCAGGGCGTGAAGACCGGGTTGATAACAATCGATATTGGGGGTCAATTAATGATGAGTCCGAGAATTGAGAATTTCCCCGGATTACCTCCGCTATCTGGATTTGAGTTGGCGAACAGTATTTTGGATCAAGTTAGGGAGTTGGGATGTGAGCTTATCTATGATGAGGTTGTTAAAATTGATCGAGGCGATGGAGGATTCATTGTTTATGCTAAAAGCGGGAGGAAATATTCCTCTAAGACTGTAATCTTAGCTATAGGGAAGAGACCCCGAAAACTGGGGGTCCCTGGAGAAGATAAATTCGTTGGGAAGGGAGTGAGCTACTGCGCTGTCTGTGATGCCCCCCTCTATAGAGATAAAAGGGTGGCGATCGTGGGTTGGGGGGAGGCTGTTTATGAGGCTGCTGTGGTTCTTAGTAGTTATGGTAATAAGTTATACATAATTTTCCCGGGTAAAGTCGTTGAAGGGGATCTTACGGAGAAGCTCAAGCAGCTGGGAGCTGAGCTGATGGAGAGGAATAAGGTTATGGAGATAAAGGGCGACCTGGTTGTAAAATCGATTGTATTGAAGAACTTAGAGAGCGGCGAGACTTCAGAACTGGAGGTAGATGGTGTTTTCGTTGAAATGGGCTATGTCGCTGATACGGGCTGGTTAAGAAGCTTGGTAGAGGTTAATGAAAACGGAGAGATAGTTGTCGATAAGAAGTGCAAGACTAGTAGAGAAGGAATCTTCGCTGCAGGCGACGTCACCGATGTTCCGTATAAGCAGGCGGTCATAGCAGCGGCGCAGGGCGCGAGCGCCGCCCTTTCGGCCTATAATTACTTGGTCAGGTTGTCTGGAGGCGCCGAGGTTAGGTCAGATTGGCGTAAAGTAATGGAGTGAGTGAAAGATACTTAGCGTGGCTTATTATGATCTAACTCTGAGCATAGGACTTGGATGCCGTCTTCGCGGATTCGTTGGAAAAGCGTTTTGGCAGAAAACATGTACTTAAGGGTATTTCTTTCAAGGTCTCTTCTTCTGAGATATTCGGCATTATAGGTCCGAATGGCGCTGGTAAAACCACGACGCTCAGGATTCTTTCCACGATATTAACCCCGGATTCCGGAGACGCGTTAATTATGGGATACAGCGTTAAAGAAGAGCCCGATAAGGTCAGGAAGAATATTTCATATCTTCCTGAAGATTCCGGTGTATATAATCACCTAACGGGATATGATTTCCTGAAAATGATGGCAGAGGTCTATGGCAAAGGCGTCGAACATGTAAAAAAGGGAATAGAGATATCCGGTCTCAAATCGGCGCTAGATTCCCCCATGGGGTCCTATAGTAAGGGGATGAAGAGGAGGATTTTACTCGCCGCGGTTCTTATGGTGGAGCCGAAGGTAGCGATTCTAGATGAGCCGACCTCCGGACTAGATGTTAGACATGCTTTCTATATTAGAAGAGTCATAAGGGATTACGTAAAAACAACCAACACATCGGCCATAATTTCAAGTCATAACATGCTTGAAGTAGAATATCTTTGTGACCGCGTCGCATTCATCGACAATGGGAAGATCATAATGGAGGGGAAGCCGGAAGAGTTAAAAGAGGAATTTAGGGCAGAAAATCTGGAGGAAGTCTTCGCGAAATTGATAGGTGAGGCTTAGCATGTTATTCACGCTTCTAAAGAAAGAGGTAAAGGAGCTGCTCATGGAGAAAAGCATACTCATCGGAATGGTGATAATCCCGCTTATAATTTTCCCGATAATGGGTGGATTAACCAGCGTAGGCGTCGGCTTCGCGATGCAGAGATCTGTTCAAGAGGTCGTAGTAGGTATAGCCGATCTAGATCAGACAAATCTCACATTGACGCTCTTGCCGCAATTAATGAGGGACGAGGGAATCCACTCGGTAACATTGAATTGTTTGAACAAAGAAAACTGTATCCAAGCTGCAGAGAATTCTGAGATAAAATTCTTCTTGATAATTCCGCGTGGTTTTTCGGAAAACTTTACGAGGGGAGTGCCTGGGGTTATAGAAACAGTTTATACATTTGAGCATTTCACAGTTTCAGATCTAAGCGTTGGAGGGAAACTTTCCTCAAAACTCGTAAATGTCTTTAGGAAACTCGCTGAAAAAATTCATGGAGAGTCCGTTAATCTAGAATTCTTCGAAAAACCTGTAGCCCAAAAATCCGCCGTTATATATCTCGGAAAAGAGATAGCCGCCCCGCTTGAGGTTATCGGATCAGCCTTCATGACCCTCATCATAGGTCTTCCGATGGTGGCGGTGATAATATCGAGTTATGCGGCTTCTATTGCCGCCACGAGCATAGCATTAGAAAAAGAGTCGAAAACTTTAGAGCTGCTCTTAACGATCCCCGCGAGCAGGTTAACGATTCTCCTAAGTAAACTCCTCGGGACATTCCTCATAGTGCTCTTGAGCACGTTTTCATTCATAATAGGCTTCGGAATTTACGGGTTTATGTTAGCGGGGGCGACTATATCGGTTCAGACTAGCAACGAAGTCTCATTTACTCAACTTAATTTCGGAAACTTTTTGCAGCCCTCACCAATATTTATTCCAATCTTGATATCGACAATCTTCATAACTATGATAATGACCACGTGTATCGGATTGTTAATCGGTATCTTGGGGAGCGACGTTAGGAGCGCCCAACAGCTTGTGGGCGCCGTTACGTTTCCGCTTCTCATGCCTCCTTTCTTTATCC
>JAGHCZ010000069.1 GCA_021160205.1 Nitrososphaerota archaeon
CGCTAAAGCGTTCGAAGAAGACTTTGATCTCAGATCAATAGTTGAGGCTGCAGTCTATGGAGCGCGTAAGGGCTTCCGGTTAGGCTTTAAAATCCCGCTGGCATCCGTCGAGAGGAGGATAGCCTTAGCTCTTGATTTAATAAAAGACGCTGAGGACGCAGATGAGGCCGCGAAAATACTTTACGAGTATATTGGGATGGGGGTCGAGGCAAATGAAGCAGTCCCATCTGTAATAGGGATCGTCAAAGCATCCGGCGGCGAGACCATGAAGGCCATAACGGCGGCTGTCAACGCTGGGGGAGACGCGGATACCGTGGCATCTATGGTTGGGGCTATATGTGGAGCGATGAATGGAATTGAGTCGTTCCCGAAGCGGCTTGTCGAGCATGTAGAGAAGGTTAACAAAATAGACTTTAAAAGAATCGCTAGAGAACTTCTTAGGATCGGGAGATAATGCTGGATATTTTGGTGGTGGGAGACCTAATACTTGATCAAGTCATAAAGATAAATCATCTACCGAGAGGAGAGGACGTCCAACTTGCTTCTCAGAGGGAGTTGATCGTTGGAGGAGCAGCGAACTTCGCAATAATGTGCAGAAGGCTCGGCCTAAACACCGGAATCCTAGATGCAGTTGGAGGGGACAGCTTCGGCAGATTCGTTCTCGACATGCTTCAACGGGAAGGAATAGAAACCTCCCAGATACACGTGAAGGAAGGGGTCACGAAGAGTACATTAGTCTTAGTAACTGAACGTGGTGAAAAGAGCTTCATAGGTCTCATCGGAGATTATACCGCGTTATTAAGTCCTAACGACGTAAAACCCGAAGTCATAGAAAAAGCAGAAGGAATTTACATCTCTGGATATAGCCTAGGCTTAAAAGAATTTTCATCAGAAGGGGAAGCGGCGCTAAAATCAGCGAATCTTGCCAGGGGTCTCGGGAAGAAACTTTTTTTCGATCCAGGCCCTCTAGCGCCGCTAATTAAAAGGGATCTAATGATCGAATTGATGAAATACTCAACGGCCGTAATGTTGAATTTGACCGAGGCCCGCGCAATCACCGGAAGCAAAGACCCCGTAAAATCCGTTCGGGATCTTCACAGACTTGGGGCTAGGATCGTGGCCCTCAAATTAGGTGGGAACGGCTGCATAATCTCGGATGGAGAAAATCTTGTAAGGGAGGCCGGAATAAAAGTAGCAGTCGTGGATCCAACGGGAGCGGGGGACGCCTTTAACGCTGGAATAGTCTACGGGGTGCTTCGAGGGTTATCCCCAAAACTGACTATAAGACTGGCGAATGCGATCGGGGCTTTCTCAACAACGAAGTTAGGAGCCGGTCAAAACCTTCCGACAAAGATGGAGCTAGTATCATTTCTCGAGAAACTAGACGAAGACGAGCTTTGTCATCTGCTCGTAAAGTCCTAAGGCCCGCTCTCTCGTTATTAGCCTGTACTTTCTCATGTACTTCCATATAGCATTCTTGTTTGATAGATGGATCTTAGACTTAACCCTATACGAGCTAGGAAACGCTATATGGAAATTGACGCGAATAGGTAATCTGAAGCTAAATGAAGTCTTCGTGGTTCTGGAGGCTTAATCGGGGTACTGTAAAATGGAGAAGGCGAAAATCAAAGACCCTAGAAATAGCCCTAACGATGCAGCATACATATCAACGGCTCTCGAAAACAACTTAATCTCCTACAAAGCCATGATCTTAGCTAACGTTCCGGCATCGGTGTACAACTAGGAATTACTGGATGATATTTGTTCTCCTGATCCCTTGACGAACTCGGATTTTCATGCTCTTTAAAATATCCTCAACATTAACCAATCCCGATATGGGAGACGTAACGTTTCTGACGAAGCCGTACTGCCGCTCAGAAGACATCCTAAGAAAAAGGACGAGAGACATCGTCGAGGGGAGAAAAAATGCGCGCGGCGGAAATCCGCGTATAGGGCGTAAAATCTATGCACAGATTTGATCAATAGGTGTCAGGAATGGCGCGCGATGCCTCTTCGTAGAGGGAAATAATAAAAGATGCCCAGTACCATATTTAGTGTAGGAAATATGTGTGACCACGGCCGTTTAATTTATCTCGGTTCTCAGAAAACTGAGGGAGGATATAACCAGTATTTGAGATGCCTTGAATGCGGCGCCGTTATCGTCCGAACACCGACGGGAAAAACATTCCAAGTAGGTGGATCAAAGAAGGAGGAGGTTTCAGCCGTTGAAGTGGCGGTTAGGCGGTAGCCGCGCATTCATTTAATTTTATTTCATTTATTTGCGTAGCGGCTTAAGGCGTTCTCCAGTTCTCGAAGCTCCTTCTTGATCGCCTTCTCGTGAAAATCCATAAACCAGTCTTGATCTTTTGAGATCTTCCACAGCTCCTCGATCAATTTTATGCTGTTCTTCAGGTGATTCTCGATTCCGCCGGGCTCGTAGCTATATCCCGTGTAAACCTTCGTCTGCCTCGCAGACCAGTCTCCGGGCTGATCCGCTCCTGGAATGAACTCGGGGAGATAGCGCTCAAGCGTGCTGTAATCCGCTATTCCCCCCAGAAGCTTCAATCCTCCTAGCTCTGAATAATAGCTTTCATCCGGGCCGTAGAGAGGCATATCGTACATGTTGTAGCAGAGGGCGGTTACGTCGCCGACCGCGAAGAAGTAAACCTTCTTGAACCCGACGTTCTTCGCGACCTCGTAGATTGACTCGAGACCTGGCTTCGATATGAATCCATAAACTATCAGTTCTTCTAAAGCAGAGTTCCTCTCCTCGGCGACTTCGGCGAGCCTCTTCAGGGAAATCTCCCCGGTTCTCCCGCTCGCTTCCGTATCAGGCTTCAAGACAAGCAGCAGCTCTCTCCTCGGAAGATTTGAGAAATCCTCGTAAACTATCTCGAGCTTCTTCGCCTCGATCTCATCGTGGTCTCTATAAGATGGAATAACGTACCTGGGCCTGATCCAAACCTCCCTAAATCCGACGCCTATTTCTCGAAGCGCCTCGTGAAGCCTATAACCCGGAGCAGCCCTCAAGACGTGCTCGTAAACAACTGCTTTCTCGCCGTATTCCCGAATATCCGTCAGCTCCAAGATCGCTTTAGCGGCATCCTCAGCGGCTTTCAGCGAGAGTTCGGCGAGCTCCTCGCCTACGATGTGAGGATGACATGCTATATCTTTGCCGGCTAAGTTGTCAATTATATAGACTTCGCAGTTTTTCGGGAATCCCTTAACCTTGAAGACCCTAGCTCCCTCCGAGATTCCCGGGACATCAACTCTTTCGGTTAAATGCGTCTTGATTCCGAAGACATCGATAAGCTTATCGAGAACCGCCTCGCTGACGCTGGTCGAATCCAAAACAGCCCTCCTAAAACCCCTGTAAGCTACCTAATAAAAATGCCCAAAGCTTGGCCAGAGACGCCCTTTCACAAAATAATGCTCAGACTTTGATCAATTCCCGGATTCGTTCTTCCCTCCGAAGCGCAGGATCTTTCGGGGATCATCTCTAACCGGGAGATAAACGTTCTCATAAAACTCCCTCTGCCTCTCCAAAACCTCCCGCGGAAAGCTCTTCAAGTATTCCAAAGCGGAGTCCCAATATCTCTTAAACTGGTCTCCAAATCTCGCGGCGATCTGCCGATCAAAATCTGTCGGTCTCTGCATTTGTCCACCTATGATGAACCACCCCCTCGGAGATCTGAAGGCGACTTCATCCCCTATCTTCTCCTCAACCTCTTCTCGTTCAACAACTCTGCCGGCCCCGCGTCTCGCAGGTCTTCTGACGCTGACTCCCCGCTTCTTAGCCCAAGCATAAAAGACCGCCCTATTCAACCCAAACGATTTGGCGAGATCCAAGTCTCCCTTCAAGACGTAATATCTCGCGGCCTGAAGCAAACCCATAACCTGGAATCTCCCAACCGATCTAATCGGCTGAGCCTTGGTCTTTGCGGCCTCGATTTCTCCCCCGGTCACGCGCATTCTCTCCTCGCCTCTAACGTTTTCGAGGGCTTTCAAAGCGAGTTCATCGGCCTCGCCTTTCTCAAATCTGCTCCAGTCCTTCCAATACTTGAAGTCGTCGAGCTTGGTCCACGAGAGATCAAATTGATCTAATTCATTTGGATTTATGGTGACCGCTACTATGTCGAGCTCCCTGTGGAGGCTGAGCGGAGCCGTGAAAACTCTCTGAACATCCATGATGTTCTCCACCTTTAACTTTCTCTCGGAAGCCCTCGAC
>JAGHCZ010000110.1 GCA_021160205.1 Nitrososphaerota archaeon
AGCTCATATTGAGCAAGCTTTCCCCTTTTTCGAGCTAATCTCAAAGCAAGTTGAGCTAAAACCGTAAGCTGCGCCGTGAACGTCTTCGTCGCCGCGACCCCGACTTCCGGACCCGAGTTTTGTAATAGGTAAGCTCTCGAGACTCGGGTTAAAGTGGAGCCTACGACGTTTGTGATTGCTAAAATGGTTGCGGCCCTCATCCTGGCATAATCTACGGCGGTCAGCACATCTGCTGTCTCTCCTGATTGACTGACTGCTAGGATAACCGTGTCTATGCCCACGGATTCTCCATAATTTTCGATGAACTCGGAGGCTATTACGGGCGTCGTGCTTAGCCTCGCTGCCTTTGAGAACATATATGATGCCGCGACGCACGCATTGTAAGAAGTTCCGGCTGCCAGGAGGAAGATATCTTTCCCACGATCTAAGAATTCTGTAAGGAGGTCTAGGTATTTTTCTTGAGCCCTTAAAGCTTCTCTTATCGCGAAGGGCTGCTCATGTATTTCCTTGAGCATGTAATGCGGATATCCCTCCTTTTCAGCCATTTCTGCAGTCCATTCAAGATGGATTATTCTTTTCTTTACCTCCGAGCCTGATTCGAGTTTGAAAACCTTGACTTCCTTAGGCGTTATGTATCCTACCTCGCCGTCGTCAATGAAGATGACGTCTCGCGTGTATTCTATGAAGGCGGCCACATCGCTTGCTGCAAAGTTCATCCCCTTACCGAGTCCAATTATCAAGGGTGATTCATTTCTTGCGAAAACTATCTTGTCGGGTTCGTCAGCTGATATGACCGCGATGGCATAGCTTCCTCTTATCTTCCTCATAGAGGAGATAACCGCTTCGAGCAAATTTTTCCCAGATTTAGTTTCCTCTTCTATGAGGTGAGCTATTACTTCCGTATCCGTTCTCGATTTGAAAACATGCTTTCGGTCAAGGAGTTCCTCTTTTAACTCGATGAAGTTCTCAATAACGCCATTATGGACTACCGCTATCCTGCCATCGCAATCTGTATGAGGATGAGCATTAGCCTTGGTTGGAGCTCCGTGAGTAGCCCATCGTGTATGAGCCACTCCGACTTCTCCTGGGAGATCTTCTAAATTCATTTTCTTATTGATCTCATCTATTTTTCCAGAATCTTTTTTGATATGCACTTGTCCTTCTGATATGGTCGCCATTCCCGCCGAGTCATATCCTCTATATTCAAGTCTTCTCAATCCTTTGAGGAGGATTGGAGCGACTTGAGAACCTGAAGTAATGCAGCCAATTATTCCACACATTTTTCGTAGGTACTTCTCTCACGGCTTTAAAAAGATCACCATTCTAGAATGCATGCACGCTAGAATTCTATTAAATCAAAATAAGCTGCGAAATGCTTTTAGAACCCTTTAAGCGCTAGGCTTATTATCTTTCTCATGCTTTTGTCTAGGTGTTCTGGGAGTTTCATGGGTGAGGTGTCTAGGAAGCCTCTGACTATGAGGGATTCGGCTTCTTCCTCCGATATTCCTCGTGACATTAGGTAGAATAGCTGGTCTTCTGAGATTTTTCCTATTGCGGCTTCGTGGGTTAGCTCCGCGCTTATGCGCTTTGAGACTAGGCATGGGATTGCTGAGATCTCCGCTTGATCTGATAGCATTAATCCTCTGCAGCTGATGTGGCCTTTGCCGTCATCTGCCTCGCAGACTATCCTACCTCTATTGGTTAGCTTTGCATTATCCGTGGCGACAGCGTTCGTTATCAGCTCAACCCTCCCTCCTCTGCCTTCGATGTAGGCTTCTCCGCCGAGATCCATTTCAGATGAGCCATCTAGGTAGACTATATTGTTTACTGATAGTACTGCGTTTTCTCCTACGAGTTTCGCCGTAGGCTGGGATTGGAAGGATGCTACAGATCCGAGGGCGACATAATTGTAAACAACTTCCGCGTCGTCTTCTAATAGGATTCCAGTTCTAGGTCTGACGTGGAAGCTTGGCCCCCATTTATGGATCATGGTGTAGTTGAGCTTGGCGGATTTCCTTACGTAGATCTCGGTTATTCCTATGTGGAGGCCTTTCGGAGCTTTCTTGTGAGCTGTGCATCCCGTGATTATGTAGGCTTCTGAGCCTGGTTCGGCGATTATTATATTGTGAACGTTTTGGATTATTTCGGGAGAATATGTCAGGAAGCATGTTTGGATGGGCATGTGTATTTTTCTGCCTTCGAGTATTCTGAGGAGGAATCCGCCTTTTCCGTGTAAGGCGTTGAACGCTGTATATTTGTCTTCGTAGGGGCTTCTAAGCTTCCAGAGATAGTCTTGGAGCCAATCATATTTCTCTAAGGCTTCTTCGAGCGTCATTAGCTCTATATCTCCTTTGAATTGCTTTTGGACGGCTTTGTAGAGAGCTTGGTGATCGACTTGGAGGAAGGTTGTGAGCTTATCCTTCTTATCCAAGTCGACGCCCACCTCGAAGCTTGCTCGAGAAATTTCTTCATCGAATTCCACTTTTCCCTTGGCGGTTGATTTGAATTCTTGTAGGTTTATGTCGGCGCCGTAGCTCGCAGGCTTCTTCAAGGTTTCCTTCAGCTTCTCCTCATCAAGCTGCATTTCTCACACCACCTATATCCATCTTTCATTATTCTCTCGAATACTTGCTCTGGATCTCCGGTGCAAACTATCGTTCCATGAAGCATTACGTGGGCTTTGGTGGGGTTTAGGTATCTTAGGATGTATCCGTGGTGGGTTATTATCAGAGCGGATTTTTCTTCGAGAACCTTGCTTAGTTCTTTTCCTATCAGATCTAGGTTTTCTAGGTCTACTCCCGAGTCTGGTTCGTCGAGTATTAGGAAGTCTGGATTCATGGCGAGGACCTGAGCTATTTCGCAGCGCTTGATCTCTCCTCCGG
>JAGHCZ010000090.1 GCA_021160205.1 Nitrososphaerota archaeon
ATACTCCACGGGCATAGGGATCCGCATGCGGCGTCCTCTCACCGGATAAATACGGCAGAAAGATCAATCCCTCAGATCCTATCGGAACGCTCTCAGCCTCCCTTATCAATAAGTTATATGGATCATCGCCGATTAGAGATGCAGCCGTCTTCTCCAATAGGCCAAGAGTATCTCTAAACCACCTTAAGCTTCCACCGGCGGCAAGCATAACTCCCATTAAGTGCCATTTGGAGGGGGATGCGTGGCAGAATGCGTGGAGTCTGCCTCCGGGGTCAAATCTATATTGATCAGAGCCTGTGAAAACCACGCCAGAGGTTCCGATATTGATTGAAATTACTCCTTCGGCGACTGCGCCTGCTCCAACCCCCGCTGCTCCTTGATCTCCTGCTCCGGCGACGACGGGAATGTTAGGTTTAAGGCCCAGCTCTTTGGCGACTTCGGAGCTGAGTTCTCCTCTAACCATCGGCGACTCCAAGACTTCTGGAAAAATGTTCATAGATAGATTCAGGGTTGAGATCAGCTCATCCGACCATTTTCTCTTTCTAACGTCGAAGAGGCTCGTCCCAGAGGCATCGTTCACATCCGTAACCACGTCCCCCGTCAGCTTGAATCCTATGTAATCCTTAGGCAGCATGAACTTGCTAATTTTCTCGAAATTCGACGGCTCATTATTCTTTACCCATAAAATCTTCGGGGCCGTAAATCCCGTGTGAACGATGCTGCCGGTTATCTCGATAACTTTTTCTCCGAAAGTCTTGTTCAGATTATCTGCTTCTTCCGCCGTTCTCTGGTCATTCCAAAGTATCGCGGGCCGAATCACTTCGTCATTTCTATCGAGTATAACTAGCCCATGCATTTGGCCTGTTAAACCTATTCCCTCGACGCTGCTCGGATCGGCTTTGGATCTCGATAAGACGTTCTTTACCGCCTCCTTTGTGGCAATCCACCAATCCTCGGGGGTCTGCTCAGACCACCCGGGCCTAGGAGTGTAAAGGGGATATTCTACGGTCTCTTTATCTACGACCTTGCCATATTCATCTATCAATAGAACTTTTGACCCCGTGGTTCCCACATCTATTCCGATGAAATAAGGCAATATACCACCTCCAAAGGCTCATACAATCAAATAAGAGGTTACATATATTATTAGTTGAATTCAAGAGAAGTCTATGACGGCCCGCATCCGACAACTACTTCAACTATCAAAAGCCGTGAAAGATTTAATAAAACTCGCGAGAAAGTTTCACCGGAACTTATAGCGCTAAGATCTACGTAGAAATCATTGGGGGTGTACGACGATAATCAGCGTTGAAATAATATTCACTTCCATATTCTTCTTCATATTATTATTGATATTTACTGAGGTTCTGCCTAGGAGCCTCGCAGCTTTACTTGGAGCGCTCCTAATAGTGATATTCGGCTTATTATATGGCGTTTTCAGCTACGAAGAGATCTTCACAGCGATCAGCATGAAAATGCTGATCTTCATAATGGGATTATTCATCGTGGTTGAAATTCTTGATGACGTCGGTTTATTCCGCTTCATAGGATTCAGCCTCATAAACTTGACCAGTGATCCGAGAGGATATATGATATTGTTTCCGATGATGACTCTGTTCTTCGCGGCGATAATTGATAACATACCGGCGATGTTGATAGCGGGTTCCCTGATCATGGCGGTGTGTAAGGAGCTGAAGATAGATCCGGCGGATTACATAATCGCGGCGGCGATATTCACCAATATCGGGGGAATTACCTTACTCATAAGTTCAATTCCTAACATACTGGTAGGGTTCGCGTTTGACATAGGGTTTATGGAGTTTGCAAATATCGCGATTCCGCTAGCGTTGATACTCGCTGCAGTTACGCTGATATTATTTTCCACCTATCTTCTTCCTAAGAAGCGGAGCGTCGTCCACGTAACGATGAGATACGATCCTTGGTCAGCTGTAAAAGACAAGCGCGTGTTTAATTTATCGGTCATAATCTTCGTGGCCATGATAACCCTGCTGATTTTTCAGGAAAAGCTTGGAGTCGGCATGGAATTCATAACCTTTGGAGCCTCTATAGCTCTCCTAGTCTTAACGAGGGAAAGCATCAACGAAATCTTCAAGCGCGTCGACTGGCCCACCCTTCTATTCCTAGCGGGATTCCTCATAATCGTCAGCGGACTAGATAGAGTCGGGCTCTTCAAGCTCGTAGCCACCAAATTGACGTCGATCTGCGTCGACGACGCATCGCTCACCGCGGCGTTCATCGGATTATCTGGAATCGCCTCAGGATTCGTGGACAATATCCCTATCACCGCGGCGTTGATCCCTGTTGCGCGTTCGATTATTGATCAGGGAAGGTTTTCTTCAGCTCCGCTGCTTTGGAGCCTCATATTTGGAGCCAATTTGGGGGGGAACCTCACTCCGATAGGGTCTCCGAGCAACATCATCGCCTTGGGTATCTTGGAGAAAGGAGGTTATCGGGGCTTGTTCAAAAAGTTTCTCAAAATAGGGGGGCTTACAGCTTCGCTTCACTTACTCCTAGCTGCGATATACACCTTTTCAAGGTTCATATTCAAAATATGGCCTTGATGAATGCGGTTAGGAATTTACACGTTAGCTAAATTTTCTCCACGTTATATTTGACTTTCTCGTTTTCGATCCACGCCGTTAGGAGGTCGCCGTTTTCCATGCCCATCCACTCGTCGCTTTTCCAAAGCTTCTCGGATGCTATTACAAGCTTATCACCGTCGATCAAATAGGTCATCTGATAATACGGTGAATCTTTGTAGCACACGGATTTCAGCTCCAATTCAAAGTATTTGTTATATGCGTAGAGCTTGCGGCCGTCTGAAAATACGGCGTTCAAGCTGCTGTATGGGTGTCGGTGACCTTTTCCAGAAGATTTTAGGGCTCTCTTTAGTTTTTCTTCGACCGCTCTCAGTGCATCAGAAACTTTTCCCCGATTCTCCCACTCCTTGACTAGAAGCGCAAAGTACACCTCACTATCGTTATTACCTCTAACGATCTCCTCGTAGTCTCCGAGAAATTTCGCGGCTTCATCGGGAATTCGGATAACGCCATTATGCGCGAAAACTACGTCTCCATGCAGGAAGGGCTGAGAGTTTTCTAAGCCTATGATTTTGTCTCGAGGGAGGTTCAGGGGGTTACTCGCCTTTCTGACGTGGGCTACGATTATCTGCGAAGATACTTTTTCAGCGGTCTCCTTGAACGCCTCAGCCTCCTCGTATACCGGCTTCTCGCTCTTCACGACTTCCGGAGAGCCCTCAAGATACCATCCGATCCCCCATCCGTCGCCTTGATCTCCTCTCACGGCTTGCTCTAATAGAGAGCACTCGGCTTCGACGAGATATTTAACGGGCTTCACGGGCTTTGGGGAGATCAACCCCACCATCCTGCACATGAGCTACTCGGTAATTCATTTCTCCGAGGTGATCATATAAAAATTATCGAATTTCAAAATACCGCGATACGGTGTTTTATGGGGGCCTGTGGGTAGGTGGCGGGCATTGCATCTGAGAAAAACTCTGTTCTAGGCGCTTTTTCTCAGTTATTTTGGTATGGATTTGGATGTTCTTATGCAGCGCTATAACGGCCTCGTTGATAGCTCGCATCAAAGGCGCGCCCATGACATTCGGCGAAATTATACAGGTGTTTAACAGGAAACCTTACCTAGCTTCCTACGTTGAGGTCGTCGCCGTGGGCGGCTTACCGCTGGCATTTGCCTTATTTTGTAGGGACGGTTTTCGGGTCTACGGCCTGGGGAGAGAGGGGCTGGTTAAGAGCGTCGCGGCATCGATTCCCCTGGCAGTGACCGTGCTTATTCTGAGAGTTCTGTATGGAGAGCTGAATGTCAGCAGCTTTAACATCCAATTTCCCTATAACCTTTGGTACGCGCTCTTGGGAGTTTTCGCCTATGGTCCTTTGGAAGTGTTCTTCGTGATGTGGCTGATCGTAAATACGGACAAGATTTTTCATAGTTTGGAGAGAACATTTTCGCCGTGGCTCCTAGCCACGGTGCTGGTCTTCGGCTTCTCACATATCTTTCTCTCACCTCAGGCGGGAATTGTAAACGTCATCCGGGTAACAGCGGAGTGGCTGATCTTGGGGTTGATATTCAAGTACGCGAAGAACTCGATAGGCCCGGTGATAGCGTGGACTCTAATTAATGGGCAAGTGATCTTTCTAGTCGTCGGCTGCCTGACCTAAAGAGGGCTTAACGTTCTCTTTTTCATTTCGGCGCGCATGCCTTGAAATATTTCCCCCAATCGATTTCCGTTAATTGCAGAGTGTTTCCGTCCGGGTCTTCGAAGACGAGGATGCGGCTTCCCCAAGGGGTCTCCTTAGGTTCTTCAATCACCTTAACGCCCTTCTCCTGTAGCCTCTTGTAGGCGTCTTCGATGTCCTCGA
>JAGHCZ010000004.1 GCA_021160205.1 Nitrososphaerota archaeon
GCTATAGCTATGGGTTTAAGGTTTCTCTCATCCTTGATGACCACTATTTCTCCCTTCGTAAACTCTTTCACGAACTCTCTCACGCCAGGCCTCATCACGTCGGCTCCCTTTGCTATATGCGGAACCGCCCCCATATCCACGATCATCGCCGGCAGCAAGTTTAATGCATCGCGGTTATATTCTTCGTGAACTGTTGGAAATATTAATTCGTTTTTCCGGCAAATGAGAAGCCGGTCTATTCTGTAGAGCGTGAAATTTTCTTCCTCGATCCTTAGAATATTTCTCGGCTTTTCATGTTTTAGTGCGCTGCCCCAGCTCAGAGATCTTATGCTCTTAGCAAGCTCTATCGACTCTCTCTTACTCAAATAATTCACCTTCACGCCGCATGGTCACCTCTTTTTCAACAGCTCATATGCCTCACCCAAACTGGAGATCCTTTTAACGTATAGATTTTCGCGGATTTCGCGATTCCATGGCCTATCGTATAGTAGGAGAATCTTTCGGTGCATCACGCATCCATCAACAAGCAGCGGGGAATCGTCTATGAATACGTCGTAATTTAGTTTAGCTTTTACTCTACTGCTTCTGATCCAGACATAATCATCGTAGGGTATTTTATGCTTTTTGAGCCACTTCAAAGCGTATTGCTCGGTCTCTTTAGGTCTAGCAGTAACTATGTCGATCCTTCCAATCGATCTAAGCCTAGAAACTTTTTCGGAGAGGCTCGGCTCGGTGGGAGGCATCCTCGTCCACATTCTCCAGGCCTCGTTCATTATCTTCATGAATTCTCCCTCAGTTATGTTAAGTCTTTTCCAAAAATCCCATTCAATTAGATCCTCATAAGCCAGCTTTTCTCCAAATCTCTTATTCCAAATAACCAGCCAAAGCCGCATCGTATCTGCCAGTACTCCATCGAGGTCAAGAGCTATCCTAAGCAACCCGCTTCGCAAATTAATGATTCATCCAGGCTAGTTATATCGATTATGAGGAAATGAGCCAACGCCTTGATGATTGGAAAGAGCGGCGTCAGAGGCTCTTTTTTCGTCATACTTCGTCGTCTTTTATCCCTCTTCTTTAAATAGGCTGATGACGTTTCTCCCCGCGGAGAGCTGCTTACGGATGAAGGAAATAGCGTTTCAAAACGTTTCAAGCATTATGGAAACTTCTCCTCTAATATTTTCGCCGACTGACGCAGTTTCAACTCTTATAGGAAGTCTTCGATCTTCGGGCTCATATGAAGCCTTGGTAAGCTACGAAAATAAAATGAGGCTGGTAACCGTGAGAGACCTGCTAAGCGTCCCCAATCCGGAGCGAAGCTTTTTGGGAAGAGTTGCGAAAAGCATGATGCCGATTTCCCCGAAAACGCCCATACTGGAGGCCGTAGATCTGATGTTCACCAATAAAACTTGGGCGCTGCTCGTCGAAGAAAACGGGAATGCTGCCGGAACGGTTTCTCAAATGAACGTCATGGACGCGATGTCCAGCTCCTTAAGGTCTCAAGAGATTTCTTGCGGAAAGGTGATGAAGACGCCGGCGATAAGCGTTTTTACGAATGATAAGTTATCTGAGGCGCGCAGGCTTATGCGTAAACATGATTTATGCTGCTTGCCGGTTTTAGATGAAAGAAAAATCTTGAGAGGCTTGATAACGGATAAGGATATAGTCTTTAATCTCTTGCAGCCTGGAGAAAGCACAACCGAAGGAGAGCGAAGCGGAGAAACCGTGAGGATCTGGAATATGCCTGTTAAAAGTTTGATGGATGAAAACCCGCCGACCGTCGAACAGGATGAGCCGTTGTTCAACGCGCTTAGAAAGCTGAAAAACCGCGGAAAAGGTGCCTGCGTGGTCAAGGAGGGCTCAACCGTTCTCGGAATGATCACCCCGATGGAGGTCATTTCCCCGATTCTCAAATTTAAGCCTGAAGAAGAAATGCGCGTGTACATTATAGGGTTGCCCGAGTTAGGAGATTTTCAAGAAATAGCAACAGTCCAAGACAAAATATTCAGGGTGCTGGATAAAGCATTCGGCTTTCATCAAGGCATAGTGGAAATTATAGTCGATGTTAAGCGAAGAAAGACCAGCGGGAAGAGGATACTATACCAGGTCAAGGCGCGGATCTACTCGCCCAGGGGACTTTTCACACTATCCGCTCAAGGATGGTATCTATCAAAGGTGTTCGATAATCTTTGCAGAAAGCTCGATAGAAGGTTTGTAAATAGAAAGCCCAGAAAGAGAGCTCAAACGCTGTGGTAATCTAACTGATTCCCGGAGATGAAAAAGCTCGCCCCAGCTTCCTGTCAACAACTGATATGGAACTGGAAAGGCGCGGCGGAGATGTTGATTCATCCCCCTAAAAATCGCCAAGCTCGCAATGATCTATTTATAGCGGGATACCGGCGGAGTCGCTTTTTCCCGGAAGCGAGCTACGTCAAGCTAGCTCAAAGAGTTAAGGAAATAAGGAGGCTTATAAGATCTCGTGATTGGAGTAGGGGGAGCGGAATGCCGACTAACGTGCGGATAAAACTGACCAGCACAGACCTGGATAAAGTCGAGCGCGTATGCTTCGAGATCAGGGATATTGCTCTTAAAACTGGAACGAAGATAAGGGGGCCGATACCGCTCCCTAAGAGGAGGCTAGTTCTCCCAGTTAGGAAGTCCCCGTGCGGAGAAGGAACGCACACTTGGAGAAAACACGAGCTAAGGGTTCATCGGAGGTTAATAGACCTCTTTATAACGGATCAAAGGGTAATGAGGCAAATAATGAGGATCCAGATTCCCGAGGGAGTCTCCGTGGAAATGACCGTGAAATAGGCTATATGACTTCGATTATGCCCCGATGATTAGCAGCTGATATACTGTGTGGGATATGAAGAATATCACTAGGGTCACGAGCGCGGCGGTAGTTCCGTTTAATCTTCTACCATACGCTATTAGAGCGGTTAAGAACGGCAAAGTGATCACTTGCGAGATTATGAGGAAGATGTCTCTAATCTGATAATAGAGCGGGGTTTTTTCCACCGGTATCAGCCCCAATCCAAAGAGCTTATTCACGGCAAGGATTGACGGAAACAGCATGAGAGGAAGAATGGCCACTATCAGTGACGAAAAGAACTTGGCCTCATCTTGAATCGATGACCAAGCCACCCCTCTAATCCTGTTGAGGAAGCTTCCTTCACCGCCCCTGAGGACGGCTCCCGAGAAAAGTATGCTGATGACCGTTGCAAGAGAATAGATGAAAAC
>JAGHCZ010000135.1 GCA_021160205.1 Nitrososphaerota archaeon
ATGTTGCCTCGATCGCGGTCCACTCGCCTCCGGACAAGATTATTGATATATCAGCGAACATCCACCTTGTAGGGCGCGAAATGCGGGGCCGCTCAAACCTCCGGCGAAAGGCGATCTCCGTCATGTTCATGATCTTCATCGCTATCTCGATCCTAAGCGCGGTATTCATAACGATGTACCTCTACCTCCTGAGAGCATCCACCATGGACACCGAAGCCGAAAGGCTCTACGCAGAAGCAGCACAATAAAGACTTGAAGCAATCTATAATCCTGCAGAAGAAAATCTCACAGTAAGGAACACGGGTGGAATAAGCGTAGTCCTAAAGTACCTAGTCGAAAGAGATGAATCCACCGGACAGGCGAAGATAATGGACTTCGCAGAAAAATTATCAGACACTGTTTTGTCACCTAACGAAACTGCTTGGACCATTTATTCAAAAAGCAACGCCGAAAATGAGCTTCTAATCGTAACTGAGAGAGGAAACATATTCAGAGCAGAAGAAGCCGCTCAAACAGGACCCGGAATAGGACAATTCGTAATGAAGCTCAATCCAACTCACATAACGATTTCTAAAGGTTCTACTGGACAGACGACCCTCACTCTCATTTCGGATCAAGCATATGAAGGAGATCCGGTTCAAATCAATATCCGCAACTGTTCGAAGAATTGGGGCTGTAGCATTTCACAGAACCCTGTAGAGTTAGATCCGGGATCTCAAAATACTACAATTATTACGATACAGGCTAAGGGAAAGAAAGGAGATTATTCACTTCTTATCGAGGGGATAGGATCTGGAGGGGAGACCGAGTACGCTACGTTGAGGGTTACTGTTTCCTAAATAAAAAACTAAATAATAACCTTAGCAGGTCTTAATGCTGCTCCGCTAAGTAAGCGATTAAAAACTATGAGGGTGAAAATTATGGTTCAAAGGATTTGTAAACAAGAGGAGAATTTGCGGAATTGTCCTTGTACTTGGGAGCCTTGTGATAAGAAGGGGATTTGCTGCGAGTGCATTAGGTATCATTGGAGCCGCGGAGAGCTTCCCGCCTGCTTTTTCCCACCTGAAATAGAGAAGACCTATGACCGATCGATTAAGAGGTTCATCGAGTACTGGAGCAAGCGGATTTAAGAGCCCTCTTTTTTCAATATTTTTAAATTATTTTCGCTATAGGCGGTAGCACGCGTTTATGCTCATTTAGGTGTATTCTCCGTATAATTGCTCGAACTTTTCCTTCCGAGAATCTCGTCTCTTGGATTATTTCCTCGATGGATCTACCCAAATCCATGTATAAGTAGAGAACTCTATCGATTTCTTCGTAGGATGCTCCCAGTTCTCCTTCGGCTGTTTGTCCGGGTAAGAGCGCGGGGCTGCTCGGCTTTTCCACTATGGTTTTCGGCAGGCCTAGCTTCTTGGCAAGCTCTCTGACCTGCGTTTTATAGAGATCGCCTATTGGGAGGAAGTCAACCGCGCCGTCTCCATATTTCGTGAAGTACCCTAAAAGCAGCTCGCTCTTATCCCCGGTTCCGCAGACGAGCAGGTTCCTCGAGTTCGCGTAGTAGTATAGATTGATCATCCTAAGCCTGGCCCGTAGGTTCGCGTTCGCGATGTCCGCTTCTTCGTCATAAAAGGGAACGTTCTTCGAGAAGGCATCATATAACGTCTTTATATCTACGAAATGGCATTCTAAACCAAAGTCTTCGGCGAGCCTTTTGGCGTCTTCAACGTCCCTCACAGGCGTCACCGAGCTATCCGGCATAATCAAGGCCTTGACTCGATCTCTCCCAAGAGCCTTGACCGAGAGGGCGCAGACAACCGAGGAATCGAGGCCTCCGCTCAGCCCTATCACGACGCCGCGGCTACCAGCCTTTTCCACGATTTGGACGATGAACTCGGAGATTCTGGAGATAACTTCATCATAATTAAGCTCAAAAAGCCCAGCACCAGACATTCTAACTCAATCACGAGCACATCCTCATATATTAATTAAAACCAAAAAATCCAACAACAAATACACGATTAAATATAAAATTCAGCGCAATCAAATAAAATCCAGGCGGCCGTCGTCTAGCCTGGAAGGACGCTGGCCTTCCGAGCCAGCGGTCCCGGGTTCAAATCCCGGCGGCCGCATTTCCGCCAATCTTATATTGCGAGTTTGGTTGGTTTTGTTTTGATGAAGGGAAGTGTGGTTAGGCGGAGGCTTTTGGAGGAGCTTGGGGGTGGGTCCGGGAAAGATTTGGTGCTTGTTTCTGCTCCGGGTAGGGCTGATTTCCTGAATACTCATCAAGATTATAAGGGGCTGCCTGTAGTTCCCGTAGCCGTTAAGCTTAGATGCTATTCGATGGGTTTTCTCAACGGCTCTAATGTCGTCAGGTTCGCTAGCTTGAACCTAAAGGAAAGTGGGAGAGAATACCGAGACGAGTTTGAGCTTGACGGATTGGAATGCAGAGGCGGAGGATGGTTCGGCGACTACGTCAGATCCATCTTTAAAGCGTTCACGGAAAGCGGGTACGAGGCTAAGGGCATGGACATAGCTTTGTGGAGCGAGGTACCGATAGGCGCGGGGCTGTCTAGCAGCGCGTCTCTAGAGGTCTCGATCGCCAAGCTAGTTTCGGAGCTCTGCGGCTTAGGCTTAGATAGAAAAACTTTGGCCGAGATAGCGTTTAAGGCTGAGCACGATATAATGGGGATCCCATGCGGTAGATTAGATCAATACGCGTCCGCGTTCGGGGGAGTGATCAAGATCGAAACCAGGCCTCCATTTGACGTCGAAGAACTTCCCGCGAAAAACCTAGTCTTCGTAATCTCCGATTCGGGAGAGCACAGGAGAATAATCTCCGTTCACCCGATCAGGCAGCGTGAAATAAATCAAGCGCTTAAGCTTTTGTTAGACGAGGTGAAAATTCCTCCCGATGTTGCAAGGCATTTAAGCCGTCATTTTTATGAAACTCGGTGGGAAAGCGTCCTGGATTCGCTTGAGAATTATCTAGGATCGCTGCCCGAGAAGCTGGCAAACAGGTTGAGGTTCACTCTCAGAACTCATAGATCGACGATGTACGCTATTGAGATCCTCAAAGGACGTAAGCCTAGAAGAGAAGAATTCATCAAAGCAGTGGGAGAAGATTTCGCCGAGAAATGTAAAGTCGACTTCGAGGACTCTCTTTCAGTTATAGGCGCCATCATGAACTATCAACACCTGCTTTTAAGAGATCTCTACGAGGTCAGCACTCGAAAACTCGAAGAATTGAGGAAAATTCTTCTCGACGCGGGCGCTTTAGGAGCGAAGATTTCTGGAGCCGGTTTAGGAGGAGCAATAATAGCATTAGCGAGAGACCTGAGGTCGGCTGAAGAAATTAGGAAAAAATGCATCGAGGAAGGTTTTTCATCGACTTGGTCTTCTACTCCGGATGAAGGCGCCAGAAAAGAGCAGGTTTAGCTTCAAGATTTATTAAACGCACATCCATCCTTTGACTCGAAAGCTGATTGAATGCGCGTAAAGTTCTCGTAACAGGCGGCGCAGGCTTCATCGGAAGCCACTTAGTAGATGCGTTGATGAAGCTCGGATATAAAGTCAGGGTAATCGACGACCTTAGTCAAGGGAAATTAGAGAACGTCTCGCGGTGGGAAGGGAGCCCCGGCTTCGAGTTCGTTAAAGGCGACGTAACCGAAGAGGAAGTCGTGCTTGACGCGGTTAAAGGATGCGACGCCGTATTTCATTTAGCTGCGAACCCTGAGGTGAGGATAGGTGATCCGCGAGTACACTTCAAACAAAACGTTTATGCGACCTATGTGGTCTTGGAGGCGATGAGGGCTAATAGCGTGAAAAAAATTGTTTTTACGTCGTCGTCAACGGTTTACGGAGATGCCAGCGTTCTCCCAACTCCAGAAGATTATTCGCCTCTGATTCCCATATCGATGTACGGAGCCTGTAAGCTTGCAAGCGAATCGCTCATAACGGGATACAGTAAAACTTTTGATATCAGCGCGGTGATTCTCAGGTTGGCGAACATAGTGGGATCGAGATCTAGGCACGGGGTCATAGTGGACTTCATTAAAAAGCTACGGAAGAATCCAAATAGATTAGAGGTTTTGGGAGACGGGGAGCAGACAAAGTCATATCTCCTAGTTGACGAATGCGTCGAGGCAATTTTAAGGGCGTTCGAGGCCATGGATTCCGAAATTCAAGTCTACAACGTGGGATCGGAGGATGCTATTAACGTTAAGCGCATAGCGGAAATAGTGATAGAAGAGCTGAAACTAAAGGACGTGAAGATAACCTATACCGGGGGAATCGAAGGAAGAGGATGGCTGGGAGATGTTAAGAAAATGTGGCTTGATATATCTAAAATAAAGAAGCTCGGGTGGAAACCGAGGCACAGCAGCAGCGAAGCCGTTAGATTGGCAGCTCGTGCCCTCAAAAAGGAGGTATGAAAAGTGACCCACGAATTAAGGCTTCACCCCCTTTTAGGCGGCTGGATAATAGTCTGCGGAAAAAGAGAAAAAAGACCGTGGAGATCAGGCGAATGCCCCTTCTGCCCGGGCAGAGAAGAGACGCGCGGCTCTTGGAAGGTTCTAGCTCTACCGAACAAGTTTCCAGCACTTTCTCCTAAAGCACCCGCCGTTCTGGAAGAACCATTTTTCAAAAGATCTAGGGCAATAGGAGAATGCGAGGTCATAATCGAGACTCCGCGGCATGAGGGTGACTTCTCGGATTTGCCGATCGAGCAGGTCGCGCTGTACATCGAGTTGCTGGCGGAGAGAACGCGGGTCTTGGGTTCAAAGCCGTATATAGAGACTGTGGTTCCGTTCAAAAACAAAGGCGCATTAATAGGTGTGTCGCTGACGCATCCTCACAGCCAGATCTACGCTTTTCCATTTATCCCCCCGAGAATAATGAAGGAAATAAGATCCGTGCAGGAGTTTAGGAAGAAGCATGGGGAGAATCTATTCGAGAAGATCTTGAAGGCGGAACTTGAAGACGGATCAAGGATAATTTACGCTAATAAGTCGTTCGTCCTTTTCATGCCGTTTTTTACCATGTGGCCCTATGAAATGCACATTTATCCGCTTAAAAATCCGAATTCACTCATGGATCTGGATAGAGAAGACGCTAAACTGCTCGGAGACGCGATCAGGGTTGCGGTCTCCATATACGAAAGTCTCTTCGGAAAAGACTGCGCATATATGATGATCTTCCATCAGGCTCCAGTCAAGGGCAGTTATCCGGATTATAGGCTGCACGTGGAGTTTTATCCTCCACACTTCACGGCGAATAGAATAAAATATGCTGCGGGGATCGAGTGGGGTGCTTGGGTATTCACCTACGATGGGATTCCGGAAGAGAGGGCTTCGGAGCTTCGCAAAGCTGCTAAAGAAGTTTTGAGCGAGATCGATCATCTAGGAGAAGTTTATGGCTGATTCACGTCAGCTTTCCTGACTTTGGAAGAGATTTTGCAATAACTGCATATTTCCTTCAACGCGGGCATGCCGCATAGCTTGCATTCCTTTAACGTAGGCTCTTCTATGCTCTGCTCCAATTTCGGCAAGATCCTCTTAACGTGAGATTTGTAGAGCATGTGCTTGAATCCCTGAATGTTCTTTTCTAAAAGCGCTATCAACTCCTTTCTCTTCATCATTCTCGAGCCTTTTCCCAAAGGGCACTTCGACTCCGTGAACGGCGTCTCGGTGGCCGAGGAGTAGTACAGGTTTTCTTCTTCGGTCATCTCTATTAGGGGCTTTATCCTGTGAACCATTTTCGGATGAGTGCTCCAAGAAACCGGTCTGATCCTAACCAGCTCCTCTACCGCGCCCCTTAAGTACAGCTCAAACAAGATTTCGACGACGTCATCTAGGTTATGTCCCGTAGCGATCCTATCCGCTCCCAGCCGATAAGCGATCTTGTTCAAGAGATATCTTTTCACGGTTCCGCAGACTCCGCATATCCTTCTCCCATAAGGCGTGTCCTGAAAGTCCGGGATGGAGAATCCCTCCTCCCTCCGAAGGTCGTAGACCACGTAGTTGACGTCTAGTTGGCTGCACAGCTCTTCAACAGTTTTTTGGCATTCATCTGAATATCCAGCTATTCCTAGATTGAGATGTATTGCGACCATTTTTAGCTCTGGAGCTATCTTGCGGAGCACTCTAAGCAGGGCGGAGCTATCTTTTCCACCGGATACCGCGACCGCGATAAATCTGGCTCCTTTAAGCATGCCGTGTTTAAGTATCGTGTTTAGCACCTTTCTTTCATAGTATTTGATGAAGCATTCTTTGCAGAGATGCATTTTAGCATGTCTTAGAACGTATCCGTCCGCGGTCTTGCCGCAGCTTTTACATCGAGGCATCTTTGACTCCGGTCATCAAGTAAGTGAATGATTCATTTTAAATTTCGTATTTCACGCCTTTCTCGGGAATCCTGGCATCTAGTCCGAGCTCTTCTTTTGCGTATTTTGCTAGGTCGCTGCATCCCTCGGGCTCGCCGTGTATCGTGAAAATCTTTGCATCTGGGCTCACTTTTTTGAGGTATCCTCTCAGCTCCTTTTTCCCGACGTGAGCGCTGAAGAGGAATTGCTCGATTCTCGCTTTAACTTCGACTTCCTCGCCTCTTAACACGAGCTTCCTCTCCTCCAAGAGCTTAGCCCCAGGCGTTCCTGGAATCTGGAAGCTTACCAAAAACATCGCGGAATATGGGTCATCGAAAACTCTCTCAGCGTAAAATACGGCTGGCCCACCTTTCAGCATCCCCGCGGGACTTATAATTATTCCCGGTCTTTCAGCCGCCCTTTTTCTCTTTCTCCTATCATCGATCCTTGTTACGTGCTTTGCCGCGGAGTAGAGAAGCGGATAGCCGTCGATGAACTTCTTGTTTTCGAGGAATAAATCCAAGACTCTGACTGCCATTCCATCTAAAGCTGTGAATTCTCTTATCCCATATGCCTCTAGGACGCACATGATTTCTTGGGCTCTTGCAACCGCGAAAGCGGGAATTAGAATTCGCCCCCCTAAGTCTACTACTTCTCTGACGCTGTTAATGAACTGCTTTTCCAATTCGTCTCTTTTGGGGTGATCCGTCAAAGCGTAAGTAGACTCGGTAACTAATACATCTACGTCCTTTGGATTATATTTGGCTCCCTTCAAAAGTCTGGTCTTTATAGTTGAGAAATCCCCCGTATAGAGAAGCGTTTTATCCGCATTTATCAACACTTGAACGCTTCCCGGAATGTGTCCGGCATCGAGGAAAGTTATTTCCGCGTCTTTGACCCTAACCGTTTCACCGTAGTCCACGCGGATCCCTCTCCTAATGAGTTCTTCTATCTCCAGAACTTCGTATGGAACGTAGTAGCCGCTGAGCTTCAGAAAGTCTCGAAGCAAGATGTCGCACAGCTTAAAAGTCATGTCGGTCGCGTAGACCTTTACTTTCCCATCAAGCATGAAAAGAGGAGCAGCTCCGCTGTGATCGAGGTGTGAATGGGTGATTACAACGGCGTCTAGGCCCTTGGCCGGTATATGGCCTGGAAAGAGTGGCTCTGGATCTGAGGGTTTAACGCCGTAATCCAAGAGTATTCTAGCTTCCCTTGTTTCGACTAAGACCGCTGCTCTGCCGACTTCTCCGATCGCTCCGAGAAAACTAACTTTCAAGGTTTTCACGCTTCGATCTTTTCAGCTTCCTCTTCGATTTTCGAATATGCGATGTCTTAAATCTTGCGATCGTGGAAGGATGGCCGAAATGAGCTAAAATCCGTAAATACGAGGAATTAGGAAGCTAAGCAAGTGAGCTCGGCGGACATCTTCAATTCCCGGGCCATAGAATATGATCGATGGTATAATGAGCATAGGTTGGTTTATCTCAGCGAGCTCAAGGCTGTCAAGAAATTTGAATGCAAACGAGGAGTGGAGATCGGGGTCGGGACGGGAAGGTTTGCACGCAGGGGCGCGATCCTCGTTGGAGTTGATCCAAGCATAAATATGCTCAAGCTCGCGCCTAAGAACGTTCATTTAATACAAGGGGTCGGAGAAGCTCTGCCTCTTAGATCTAAAGCATTTGACTGCGCCTTCATCATAGTTACCCTCTGCTTCGTCGACGATCCAATTCAGGTTTTGAGAGAAAGCATTAGGGTCTCTGAGAAAGTGATCACGTGCATAATTCCGAGAAGATCTCCTTGGGGGAGACGTTACGAAAGCCTCGGAAAAAGGGGGCACGCGATTTACTCTAAGGCGAAGTTTTACTCCGTAAAAAACGTCATCGACATCGCTTCCGGGATAGGTCTCCGCCCAGCGAAAATAATCGCAACCATGAGCCGCGAACCCGGAAAAGGAGAGTTCATCGAAGAAGTAAGACGCGTGAGCGCCGAAGAAGCTGAAAATTACGGATTTGTCTGCATCGAATTCGTCCCGGAAAAGTAGCCTCCACTTCATAAGCTAAAATCGATTTACTAAGTCTTTCAAATTATCCACTTTCTCGATCTTTATTCCAAGCATGCCTAATTCTTCAGCAAGAGCATTCTCAAATCTATTAAGGTGCCGAGAACGCGCCTTTACAATAAGTGCCTCTTGATATTCCGCCGCCTTAAATTGCCTCACGGCCAGCTCTACGAGCTCTTTTAAGGCTTCCTCGATGAGGGACTTGGGATAATTTGTTTGAGAGAAGGGGTAACTGTATCTCAAGCTGAAGGGTATTAGGCCGAATGGGCTGCCGTAAAACAATATTTCCAGATTTTCTGGCAGCGATGTGGCTTTTCCGGTGGAAAGCTTCAGAGACTCGGGGAGCAGCACCGCACGCTTCGAATGACCCTTTTTCGTGAAGTAATTTTCGAGAAGCCTTTTCCTCGCCTCGATGACTCTCGGCCTCCTCAAACTTAATTCATCGTAAAGGTTCATCCCCTTCCTGCTTGAGATCGGCGTATGTTCCCTCATCATCCGGATCAGATCATCGTTCTTTAGGATCTCTATGAATCCTTGATAGATGTTTGGATGGCATCGAGCCCTGATTTCGAGCAGCTCCATCAATCTGCCATCTTTAATGGCCTGCTTTACCCTATTCACCTCCTTGAAGCATATGTAGAGATTATGCTTGGCTAAGGCTCTGATCCTCTCAGCTTTCTCAAGCTTTCTAAGCTCCTCGGCATCCGTTTTCGAGCAAACCGGACAGCAGCAAGGCAGGTAATCCAGCTTATCTATTTTAAGCGTGCCGATTTCGGTCATATATCTATCATCTTTCGCGTAGAGATAATAACTCGCCGAATCAAACATGTCAACTCCGAGGGCGATGATGAACGAAAAGATCATGGGATGACCGGCTCCGAAGAGGTGCAGGGGCTTGCCGAGGTTTATCAAGGATTTGACCGCATATATCATCTTGAAGAGCTTGTTGAATCGATATCCCTCCATCAGCGGAGTTGGGCTTCCGAGGGCGAATAAGTCAAATTCCATTTCAGATTCTATTTTTGCGCATCGTTGAAGTAGATCCAGATGTGTTCCGCCCTGAATTGGAGCAGCCCAAAGAGCTTTCCTAGAATCCAGCTTAGAGAGAACCTCCAAGGTCGTCTCCAAGTTTTTCAAAGTCTTCCGAACAGTCTCCTCAGCCTTCGCTCTATCCCCCATACCCGTCGGTATATCAAGCGGCACAGCGATATCGCTTCCGATGTCTTCCTGAAAAATAGCTATCTCCTCCGGCATTACTTCGACATCTCCGTATTCTAGAACTTGATATCCGCCGCTGTCGGTCATGATCACCCCATCAAAATCTAGGAGCCCGTGAACCCCACGCGATAATGCGTTATCCCTAAGCCTCTTCGAGATTATATACGCATTGGTTATCACGGCTTCGGCGCCGAGGTTTTCCTTCATCCAGCTGGCTGAGATATCTTGGGCCACGGGGTTTATGACCGGGAGAAAGAGCGGGGTCTCGACGACCTTGCCGCTCCTCGTCCTCAGCCTTCCAATTCTTCCAAGCAGATCTTCGGCTAAAATCTCAAACAATTCTAATTATTCTCCTAAAAGCTATCTAACAAACTTATTCTGAAACGCGTAGAGCGATTTAGCTCCGTAAAGAGTGTCATCTGCTATGATTGCTTAACCTTGTTCAGCATACATTATAAGCTGTCTATACTGCCCGGGGGTCCTGCCGCCTGTATATCTATAGCTTGGCGACGGCATATAAGTATATCTAGTTGTTTGAATGTAAGCAATGTATGGAAGATCTAAGAAAGAACCTCGGAATGGTCCGCCTCGCACTTGAGACAAATTTCCTAGACATCGATAAGATATGTGAGGAAATAGTCAAGGAAGTTAGTTCGCTTGGATTAAGTCCCCAGCAGAGAGCAGAGGGCTATGCTTTTGTCCCATCAATCGAGGCCATGA
>JAGHCZ010000033.1 GCA_021160205.1 Nitrososphaerota archaeon
AGATAAGGGATCAACTGAGGGATCAACTAGGTCGAATAATATTTTAGCCGCGAGCCCGGATCCGCCTATGAACAAGTCCAAGTCTTCTTCTGAGAGAGCTTTTTCCTCGAGCTTCTCACGGCTTAAGTCGACTTCTAGCAGCTTCCCGTTATAACAATACATGATCCTTCCCCCACGCATTTATGGTTTCAGAATTTTTATCGCTTGATTTTTCAAGTAGCAAGATATAAAGCTTAGCCTCCGCGCTCGAGTAGATGAAAGGTAATTTTTCGTAGACGAGAGATCTCCCCATATATGAAAGATGATTTAACCCGCGGAAAATGTCATGGATCTATATGAAACGCGTTTTCTGCTTTTTCTTCATTAATTGATCTCTGACTTTTTTACATATTGAGCAGAAATGCGAGGAATCGAGGCTCGAATTCGTTGAAAGCACTTTTTCGACATATTGATCTACGAAGATCTTCACCTCGCTCATCCGTGAAAGAACTTTACTCATCTTGGCTCCTCGCTTCGAATTTAGGTAATGGCTTATCGATGCCTGAGTAATTCCGAGAAGCCGCGCGGCTTCTGATTGAGTCAAGTTATGCTCTTCGATCAGCTTCTTCGCTATCATCAGCCTCAGCGCTGGGACGATGTATTTCGCGGAAATCTCGCATGGAAGCTCCAATTCCTCATCGATTCCTATGATCATGCCGTTATAAAGATTAATTTTAGATCATTGAAGCAGGGTCCAAATGCAGACAGCGATCAATAGCGACGCTGAAATCAAGTTTAGAAGGTGAATTCTCTTAGATCTAAATCTCTTGATCTTGCCCGCTGTTTTGGCTGTCAGAATTATCGAAGCGAGTATAATGATCAGCGGAACTACGAAGACGGCGTTATAGATCGCTAACGCGATAAATCTCTCTAAGCTGCTTAAGCCCGCTATTAAGCTTAAAGCAACGAGGTAAGGGCCCGCAGAGCACGGAAGCAGGGTGAAGCTTACGACGAAGCCTATCGCGAAAGCGATCGGAGCGGTGGATCTCTGGGACACTCGGTCTATAAGGTTTGAAGTCAACTTGTAAAGAGGCCTTGGGAGCGGGGACTTGAATTCCCCTCGGAGAGACGTGAAAACCTCGTAGGATCCGAGGATTATTCCAGCTCCTGCGATTAAATAGCGGAGCCATAGAAATGTCATGAATATTCTCACGATGCCCAGGCCGAGGAGGTAATAGGCCAAATAAATTGCTAGGACGAAAGCCGATCCAGCTTTGATCATTCCGGTTCTGCCCCTGAAGAACATGCTCATGAGGAGAAGCGCCGTGAACACGCTGAAAGTACATGGATTCACGCTGTCAGCCGCGGCGGCGCCTAGAATCGGTATTAAAACCTGGTGAATAGCCGAATATCTATGCTCGACCAAGCATCCTCCCAAGATCGATCGTATTTTTTCCGCCAACTTTTCGTTGTTTGTTCTAACTATTTTTCCATTCGGATAAACGAGCGTTAGACCTTGCTCAGATTTCATCACTTCTTCGATGAATTGAATCGAGGCTTCGCCGGCTATCACCGCCTTCACCTGATCATCTATGAGTATCACGGTTAGCGGAATTATCATCTCGGATTTTTCAACTTCTGGAAAGGCGGCTTGATAAATCGAAATCATGGCTTCGAGGTTTTCGGCGCTTTCCCCGATCTCCTTAAAGACAACGACCTCAGCTCCAAAAGCATTTTTCAATTCATCGGAAAAAGCTTTACAGGAGAAGCATGAAGCCGATCCGTAGATGTAGAAAACAGTTTTCGAGCACGTGGTCGAAGGAATGACGCTAAGGAAGATGAAGCCGACGATGCAGAGAAGCGTGAGCGCCCTCCAGGCCGCTGCCATCTAAATCACTAGAAAATTATCTGAGGCACTCATATACCTTAACATCTCTTTAGAAGAGCTATAGCGCTTTCTAAGCGGCTTCTGCGAGCAAAAATAACTTAAGGACATTATAAAATGGGGAGGTGCAGGCTTTACGTTGATAAGAGAAGCGTCATCGAGACCGTTGCGGAGATTTTTCCTTCTCCAGGAATTATCGGCACCTCGGCCGCTTCCAATGTCTGTCTCACTATCGGAATCGGCGGCGTATATTGAGGCGACAAGTTTATCGATTCCACTCGAACAACCCGCATTCCCAACGATTTCGCAGCCTCATCCGCCCTCGTCATGGCCTCCGATATCGCGCTCTTGACCGCCTCTAGTTCTAATTGGTTTTTCTTCTCGTCGGAGATGGTAAATTGAAGACCGTACATTCTATCTGCTCCAGCTGAGACGGCCGCGTCGATTAATTTCCCTATTAACTTCAGGTCTTTGACCTCAACCCTGAGCGTGTAGGACGCCTCGTAGTCGATCAGTTTCGGAGGCTTTTGATTCCAGTCGTATCTCGGATTCACGGAGACGGAGATCGTCTCTATATCTTCTTTGCTTATTCCGATCTTTTCTATCGAGGAAATTATAGCCGTAGCCTTTGAAGCGCTTTTGCTGAGTGCCTCCGAAGCCGTTTCACCATATCCTAGAGCTACGAACGTTATCAGAGCCCTATCAGGAGCGTAGGACACCTCGCCGTATCCGGAGACGGTCAGCGTCGTATAGTTTTGAAGCTTTGGAGCGCTAACTTGATCCGCGGCGGCGTATCCCGTCGTTAAGCCGATTACAGCTATGATCAAAGCCATCACCGCTATCATTCCGAAGCCTGCTATCGCGAAAACTAAACCACGATTCATCGCCATTCATACGATCTACTACCTCTTAATACCTCGCAGCAGAACAACGCGTCCAGGATGGAGAACGCCGTTTCGCTTTAGATTAGAGGTGGATGTGGACCGGGCGGGATTTGAACCCGCGACCTCCCGCACGCCAAGCGGGCGATCTCCCAGCTGATCTACCGGCCCCTAGATTCGAGATTTTATCGGCGTCTTTAAACCTTTTTGCTGAAATAGTTGTTTTTCGTTATCGGGCGAGAAGCTTTTTCGGCTTAATCCAATCGTATTTTCTCCATTTCTTTGTCTCTCCGAACCCGCAGTAGGCGCATCTTCCCTTACTGATATTAAACGAATGCCTTCCGCATCTCCTACACCGGATATGAACTACCTTGTTTCTTTTCCCGAACGAGGTCGTGCCTTTCGTCAAGTTTATTCACCTTCCTTCACGGTCGGCGAAACCATCATAACGTTGTCTCCCCTTACTACTATCATCCCCAAGCGTTTCTGCGTCGAGTTCTCGTTCGAGATCTCTTCGGCTTGCTCTAGGACTAGGTTCATGTGTTGATCGTATCCCTGAAGGATTCCTCGAAGTAGTTTTCCTCCCCTCAGCCTCACGAGCACCGTGTTTCCAAGGCTCTTAGACAGGATCTTCAACGAGATATCGGAGGACAAGTCTCTCAGCCTACATCACATCACTTTAGAGGGCTAATATTAATTTTTACTATAATTTCTTCGATAATTCCAACACATACTCAAGTTTATACCTTGAGAGTTGATCGAGGGACGCGGGGAGCTATCTTTTTCTCCCAGAAGAGCATGTTTTTCATCAAAAGGTCGAGA
>JAGHCZ010000119.1 GCA_021160205.1 Nitrososphaerota archaeon
AATCAAAACCTATATTAGCGCAGCAAAAAAGCATTAGATGAAAAAGAGCACCAGATGGGCCCGTAGCTCAGCCAGGACTATTAAAGGGTTTAAAACGGTAGATTAACGTCTAATAAAAAGTTTTTCATCATCGCCTCAAGGCGGGGCTTAGGATAATCATGACCGAGACCGAGCGCGGAGACCGCTAAGAAAGCTCCAATATATTAACCGGTTTCGGCTGGATTTTAACCTATAAGTCTTATCAATAAAAATTATGGGTAAAATTTTATCCTCCGATTAGAGCATCATATATCCGATAGCGGATGAGGAATGCGACGGCTTCCGCAAACATCCGTTCATCGCCCTCTTTCACTCTTCGCCTGATCTCGGGCCAGAAGGCTCCGAGCTGCCGTTTAACGAAATACTTCATGCTCTTGTCACCTTCATCGAGTTCAAAGATGTCGATCCACTTGAGCTTTATAGGCGGCTTGATGTCGACCGAGGCATGAACATCGCAGAACAATGGCTCACCGCATTCCTCGCATCGGGCGCCGAAGCTTCCAAACGCGTCCACGATGAAGGATAAATCACGTTGGAGAGCGGAGACATATCGATAGCGGTCTTGAAGCTTTGATAACGTGATCTTCTTGTCTTTAATGTCTTTGAATAGCTTGTTCCGTGCCTGAACATATTTCGCGAGATGTTTCATTCGCGTCCAGATTTCCTCTCTTATCGCATGTTTGATCACGAATTCGTCGGGCTCTCCAAGCTCTCTACCACACAGGGGACAGCGCTCGATTTCTCTACCTGAGGGATCGGTCTATCTGTATCGGATCTTCACGCCTTGAATTATTATTTCCTTCATTATGTCATCACCCTCAGGCGACTAACGATTTTTCTTGAAATTTTCTCGCTCAAATCATCCAGATCCTCGCCGTAAACGCTTCCATGAACCTCGATCTTAACCGGAGCGTGAATCGTCACATTCTTAGAGGCGAACCCTCCTTTCCTAAACCAATCGGCCACGTTCTTCGGCAAAACCATTTCTCCTTTATGGAGATAGGCTAATTGGTTTCGTGGAATATACCATGCTCCACGCTGATAATAGTGCCAAGGAAGACTCCACTCCTCTTCCTCTGACCATCCGCCGCCTCCTCCAGTTGGAGGTGGAACCATGCCATACTCGGTTTCCCACCATTCAGCCTCCTCCTCAGTAGCAGTCGCCTTACTTTCACCTCCTCCCTCCCCATGAACCGTGATCTCATGGTGATAGTGATAGGTGTGGACGGTCATGCCGTCTAAGGATGCGAGGGTTGATCTGAAGTCTTGAACCTTGTTTCTGGTCTCTTCCATCTTTTTCCTGAACTCTTCCATGATATTCTTCAAGTTGATGACTGGTTTACCCTGCTCGTCGAAGGTTACTCCAAGCTTTTCTAGAATATCTTTCATTTCTTGCTCGGTTATGGTGCCGTCTTCAAGCGCCTTTGTCAAGGCGATAGAGGTGTTCATGAACATGTTTGCCGCATTATCCGCACCCATCATCGCCAACTGCATCGCCGTCTGCTGAAGCGAGACAATTTGAGAGGTGAATGCGAGCATCTGCTGGATCGCCGCCAACCGTTTCTGACTAAGAGTTTGCTCGACTGTAAGGGCGGTCGATTGCTTCATGGCCTCTAATTGCTGTTTCGTGGCCTCTATCTCCTCTTTGACGGCGTTTATTTCATCTTCGGTGGCGGTCTTGGACTCCCTGAGCTTCTGCAACTTCTCTTCAAGCTGTCTCAAATGCTCCTCGGTGGCAGCTATCTCGTCGGCCATTAAAGCCTCCTGAATCTCCTGAATCGTGGTGAAATATGATGCACCGACCGCCGCGACTTTCTGAGCGGCTCCCACGGCTTTAGACCGCTCTTCAAGCTGAACGAATTGACTGTTAAGGTCTTTGAGAGTTGAGAGCAAGCCTTGCAGGTTCGGCGGAGCTTCCGAGCCAAGAGTATCTAATGCATTTTCAATATTTTTAATCGCGTTGTGGAATGGGCCGAGAACCTTGCCGTAATCCACTAAATTGCTTAGAGTTGATCTAAGGGTTTTGAGAGCTTCATCATGGGCCTTCTGAGCCTCTGCCGCCGCCTTCGCTTTCTCAGCCTCCTCCTCGAGAACCGGCAACAGTTTTTCTGCTTGCTCGCGGGTCAGGCCATAAGTTTCCATTAACTCGGCGATCTTCTGCTCATGCTCATCATAGGTAACGTTTAGGCCGAGTGTCTTATTTATCAGGTCGGCGACCCGTTCTCCGGCTAAACCATATTTCCGAGCCAGAGAATCTATGCTTTTAGCCGTGATATTTACCGTATCTGCCTGATCTCGGCTTTCCTCATTAAATTTCGAGAACGTGTCTATGACTCGTTTCATCTTATCGTCTAGGAATCCATATTTTTCGGCGAGCTTCTCCGCCTGCTCACTCGTTATTTTTCCAGACATTAACGCGTTTGCTATCATGCCCTCGAACACGTCTCTAGTCAATTCCCCTCCTCTCTTCAAG
>JAGHCZ010000009.1 GCA_021160205.1 Nitrososphaerota archaeon
CTATTAAAGCGTTAGTCGACATCATTCTTCGAAATATTCTATCTTGGATTGAGCGTTAGAGGAACGCGCCTTGTATTCCGAGTTGACTATGCTGTAGATCTTGAGACTCGCCTCGTAGGGCAGCTTTCCGATTCTGGTAAGCTGGCCGGGATCGGCGTTGAATACCGCGCGAACGGTCTTGAATCCCTCGAGAAGACTTTTTGCCCTGGCCGGTCCGACGCCTGGCAGCGATGCGATAATGCTGATCTGAAGTTCTTCTAAGCTTCCCCTCTTTTTCTTAGGCTTTAGGTAAACCTCCTCTCTTCTCGATTCTTTCCTCTTAGAGATCGCCGCGAGGAGCATAGCGGTTTCCTCTATGCTTGACGTGTGAAAGAGCGTGATCTTGAAGTCGTAGCCTATGCTTGCCAAGGCTCCCCAAACCGCCATGGGGTTCCCGAATTTCTCCAAGGCCTTTTTCACGTCGCCCTCGACTATCATCGTGGGGTTTCCTGAAGCTGAGACTAGGCTCGCCGACTGGTCGAAGAGCCTTCCATCAAGCAGCGATGATATGAAGTCGCCGGCGGATTTCCTCTCCACTAAAACGTCTCCGGAAAGGAGATAGTCGCCTATCTCTAAGACCTCGTATCTCACGCTCATTCCAAGGCTCTTCAAGATCTCGGGAACGCCAGAGCGCTCTTCCCTCTTGTCCACTATTATGATCCCTGACTTAAGCCTCAACGCCATTTCAAAGTATTAAGTCTCAGATGTATGATTTTAAGCTACGGTATCTTCAATTCGAAGAAGAATCTCAGGTAAACTGCGAGGGCGAAGAACAAGGTTATCATCGCCAAGGCTGTGAAATCCTTCAGGCTCATTTTAAGCTCTTTCAAGAACGTTCGCTTTTCGCTCGCTCCAAAGCATTTAACTTCCATCGCCTCGGCGAGCTCATAGCTCCTCCTCAAAACATTCACGATGAGCGGAACCAGAATTGGAATATATCTCTTGACTCTGGTTAACGGATTTCCCTTATCGAGCTCTAAGCCTCTTGACCTCTGGGCATCCATTATCGTTTGAAGTTCTTCGGCGAGAACGGGAGTAAATCTGATTGCGGAGATGAGCGCGAAACTATACGTATATGGAACCCTGAGCTTTGTCAGAGTCATTCCAAGCTCCTCGGGGGTGGTCGTCAAGAAAAATATCGAAAACGAAGCGAAGAGGGCAATTAATCGATAAGCCGCGGCAAAAGATTCGTAAAGCCCGCTCGGATTATAGATAGCTCCGTAGGAAAAAGCTCGGACAAGATAATTCATGAGGAACACGGCTATTATAAGCGGGGCAGCTCCATAGACGGTTTTAATCCACCTTCTTAACGTTCCGCTGACCACGGCGAGAGATGCTTCAACCATTATTACTAGGGTCGTCGCAACTACCTCGAGATACATTAGAGTCGTAATCAACAGCGCGCCCGATAGGAAGAGCTTGACGCGCGGATCTAACCTATGAACAACGCTAGCGCCGGGATAAAATTGCAGTCCCTGAAGTATCTTGGACATCGCTTTGACTCACCTTCCTGTCGATTTACTCTTCCTCAGCGAAGGCTCTCAAATCTATTTCGACGATCATCTTCCCAACAGCATCTAGTTTGAGATCTTTAAGTTTTAGAGATTTGACGAACGCCTTCAAAAGCTCTCTGAGGAGACTTTGGGGCCATTTCCCGAGGGGCACTTCTTCGCCGCCTATTCTAAGACGCGTAATAGAGACCCCGTGCATCACGCATTCTCTAATTGTGGCTTTTCCTTCCTTAATCGCCTTAGCGAGAGAACTGCACGAGCCATACGAGCACTTTCCGCAGTTAAGCCCAGGAATCTTATTCAGCCAGTAATCGATCACGGCCTTCCTAACGAATTCGAGAACCTCTGCTTCCTTCATTACCTTTATTTGGGAAAAACTATGCCCCTCCTCGGCTATTTTCCCCGTTATCGCAACGATGTTCTGAATGGATTTTAAGGCTTCATCGACCTCGTGTAAATCGGCGGCGCATAAAATCTTCGGATGAGAAGAGAGCTTGAACCCCTCTGCGAGTATTAAATCGGGATCTACGTGGAGAGCTTCAACCGCGTCCTTCAGAGATGCTGTGGACCTCCTGATTGTTATTAGCTCATTTGGCGAAACGTAGGCTACTTCGAGAGAGCCCGCCTCCAAATGTCTCCAAGTATCCTTTTCCTCTAAGTCGAGCGGCTTGGTGGAATGTTTTATGGTCGCGATTCGTATCCCGCTTCTCGAAAGCTGTCTTACAAGCCATTCTAATAGCGTGGTCTTGCCCTTGAACCTTCCAAGGCTAACGATGCAGAATAAGGGCGGCATCCGGGAAAAAGAAGAAGTCTAGGACAATAAAAGTTTCAAAACCTGCTAACGCTTTAAACCTCTGAGCTTTGATAAGATTTCTTCAGCGACGTCTTTGGGATGCGCCAACACGGGTTTAACTCCGATGAAACTTAAGCTCCTAGTTAAGGATACGATTTGAGGAGCTAAGAGACTGCACGTTCTCAGCAAATCTTCGTTCAACAATATTTTCTCAGCTTTCCCATCCGCGATTATTTCACCCCGTTTCATTAGAATTATTCGAGGCTTGAGCTGGGCAACGAACTCTATGTCGTGAGACGAGATTATCACCGTTCTTCCCTGCGTGTTTAGGAGCCTTATCATCTCCATGAGCTTCTCTTTTTGAAGCTGATCTTGGCCCGTCGTCGGCTCGTCGAGAGCAATTACGCTGGGAGACCAGGCGAGTATTATTGCCAGAGCTAACCGCTTCTTCTCGCCTCCGCTTAATATGAAGGGCGATTGATCAGCGTATCCATCAAGCTCCATGAACCTTAATGCCCATTCAACTCTCTTTCTCACGACCTCCGCATCATATCCGAAACTTCTCAGGGCAAACGCCACCTCATCCCAAATGGTGCTTGAGAAAAACATGTCTTCAGCGTTTTGGAAAACCAGCCCAACCTTCCTCGACAACTCGGCGACCGTTGCATCGCGGGTATCGACCCCGTCGACGAGAACTTTACCACTCGTGGGCTTCAATAACCCGTTGAGATGCTTTAGGAGCGTCGTTTTACCGGCTCCATTCTCCCCCATCAGCGCCACCACTTCGCCATCAGCGATTTCTAAGCTGACTCCGTTAAGCGCTTTGCATCCATTTGGATAAACGTATTCAACCTCTTGAATACTTATCATTTAATCGCCTCCTTTAATCTCTCGACGAATTCCTCGATGGCGAGAGGTAAAACCTCGAACCTCAGGCATCCTCCCGCAGCGTTGATATATTTTGCGACCTCCGAAACTCTTGGAGCGGCGATTCCGTAAATGAATAAGTCTTCTTCTATAATTTTACGCGGATCACCGTCGTAGATTATCTTGCCTTGATCCATTATTATGAACTTATCCGCGTAGGGGAGAAGCAGCTCCAATCTATGCTCTGAAATCACTATTGCCAGATGCTCACGCTTATTCAATTCCAAGATATTATCGATCAAGTTTTTTGCTGAGACCGGATCTAGGGAGCTCGTAGGCTCGTCTAAAAGGAGTATCTTAGGCTTCATCGCCAGCACCGACGCTATGGCGACCTTCTGCTTCTGACCTCCGGAGAGCTCGAAGGGAGACCGATCCCTGAGATCTTCTATTCCCATGATCTTCAAGGCCCATTCGACTCTTTCTCTGATCAAGTCTCTTGGAAGCCCGAGGTTCTCGAGGGGGAAAGCTATGTCGGCTTCAACCGTAAGCGCGAAGAGCTGATTATCCGGATTCTGAAAAACCATTCCAGCGACTTGGGAAAGCATATGCGGCGGGTTCTCTAAAGTATCCATTCCATCGATCAAGACTTTCCCATGAAAGTCCCCTTCGTAAAAATGCGGAATGAGGCCGTTCAAGCACCGAAGGAGAGTAGTCTTTCCGCATCCGCTTCTTCCCGCCAAAACCGCGAAGTCTCCTTCTCTTATTTTCAGGTTTAAATCTTTCAAGGCGTATTCATCGCTTCCCAAATACTTGAACGATAGATTTCTAACGTCTATCAGGCTCAAGGCTTAATCAACTCCGCGGGAGCGCCCAGTTTCTCGCTTAGAAGCTGCACGCATCTCAAGAGAACTTTCTCCACATCTTTCTCATTACAGTAGGCTTTCGCAGCAGAAGAATGACCGCCTCCATGTCCACCCATCTCCGCCCCGATTCTCGCCGCGACATCTCTCGCGAGGTTTACTCCCGTCGCATCTGCGAAGTCTCTGATCGATCGGAACGACACGGTGGTTCCGTCATCTGATTCTCCGGCAACGATCGCGACGTGAGCGCCCAAGGTCACAAGGCTTCTCGCCGAAGAGCTCTGAAAGCTCCCGAGCCTGCTTACTGCTATAAGCAGTAAGCAGGCTCGGGAGCTTTCAGAGCTCTTCGGCGAGAAGCC
>JAGHCZ010000130.1 GCA_021160205.1 Nitrososphaerota archaeon
AATGCGATAAACGTGGGGCTTCCGATACTCGAAGCCGAGACGGGAAATAGGGTAGAAGAGGGCGATGAGCTGATCGTGGACGCCGTGAACGGCGTAATCGAGAACTATACTAAAGGGGTCAGGATCGAGGCTAAGCCCCTTCCACCGCTGGCCCTTGAAATAATTAATGCAGGCGGGCTAGTGCCCTACACGAGAAGGAAGCTCGGATTAGAATAAAGCATAGCCGAAAGTTACGAACGCTCATTTAGGGAGGCGAAAGCGGTAAGCATGAGGTACGAGATCGCTCTAATAAGGGGGGATGGAATAGGGCCCGAGCAAGTAGAAGCAACCCTAAAAGTGCTCTCAAAAGTTAAGGAAATTTTAGGCGTAAACTTCGAGCTAGTTGAGGTTGAAGCCGGAGATGAATGTTTCAGGCGAAGAGGAAAAGCTCTGCCCGACGAAACTGTCGAAGCCTTGAAAAGATCTCATGCATGTCTCAAAGGACCTGTAGGAGAAACCGCCGCCGAGGTGATTGTGAAGCTCAGGCAAATGTTCGACCTATACGCTAACGTCAGACCGGCGAAATCTCTGCCCAGAGTTCCCGCTCTTAGATCAGATGTAGATTTCGTCATAGTCAGAGAAAACACCGAAGGACTTTACAAAGGCTACGAATACGAATTCGACGGCGCGGCACTCGCATTCAGAATAATAACAAGAAGAGGATGCGAGCGCATCGCGAATTATGCGTTTGAACTTGCGAGGAAGAGGAGGAAAAAGGTCGTAGCCGTGCACAAGGCGAACGTAATGAAACTGACCTGCGGATTGTTTGCAAAGACTTGTAGAGCGGTTTCGAAGAAATATCCAGATGTTTCCTTTTCTGAAATGTATGTAGACGCGGCGGCCATGAATCTCATAAGAAAGCCGCATGAATTCGACGTAATAGTAACCACAAACATGTTCGGAGACATTTTATCCGATGAAGCCGCACAAGTCGTGGGAGGTCTGGGCCTAGGTCCCGCCGCAAACATAGGCGACGCGTTCGCGATCTTTGAGCCAGTTCACGGATGTGCTCCCGACATAGCTGGAAAGGGTGTAGCGAATCCGACATCGATGATCTTGTCGGCTGCTATGATGTTCGATTGGCTTTCCTCGAAATACGGTGACGAGAGATGTCGGTTGGCGGCGAAGCTGATAGAAGAATCCGTTAAAAAGACCTTAGAGCGCGGGGTGTTAACCCCTGATCTAGGCGGCACAGCTTCGACCAGCGAGTTTGGAGACAAAGTAGCGGAGCTTTTGAGCAAGCTTTCGGAGAAAACTTAATTATAGTGCCGAGAAGTCGAAATGACAAATTGAGCGAGCGTGTTAGAATCTTCGATACAACCCTCAGAGACGGCGAACAGTCTCCAGGAGTGAGCTTAACGCCGGAACAAAAGCTGGAATTGGCTATTCAGCTGGACAGGCTCGGAGTTGATGCTATCGAGGCGGGTTTTCCAGCGGCATCCGAAGGCGAGCGAAAGTCTGTTGAGATGATCGCGAAGGCTGGGTTAAAATCCGAGGTCTGCGCGCTTGCAAGGGCTGCTAAGGGTGATATTGACGCTGCTCTGAGCTGTGATCCGAATTCCATTCACGTGTTCTTTTCCACCAGCGATATTCACTTGAAGATCTTGGGGGTTAGCAGGGAAGATGTTCTCGAAAAAGTTGGGGAAGCGGTTTCCTACGTGAAGGATCACGGGCTGATCTGCGAGTTCTCTCCCATGGACGCGACGAGGACTCCTCTAGACTTCCTCAAAAAAGTGTGCAAAGTCGCTGAAGAAGCTGGAGCCGATAGAATAGATATTCCGGACACGGTTGGAATAATGACTCCGAGATCGATGTATGAATTAGTCTCCGAGATAAAGAATGCGGTTAAGATCCCGATAAGCGTGCATTGTCACAACGATTTCGGGCTCGCGGTGGCGAACACCTTAGCGGGAATAGAGGCGGGCGCGTCTCAAGCTCACGTAACGGTGAACGGGATAGGCGAGAGGGCGGGAAACGCCGCGTTAGAAGAAGTTGTCATGGCCTTGCACTTATTATACAAAAAGAAAACGAGCATCGATACATCGAAGATCTATGGAACGTCTCAGATGGTAAAGAGGATGACGGGAATACTGATTCAGCCTCATAAGCCGGTCGTTGGCGATAACGCGTTCGCGCATGAATCCGGAATTCACGTCAAGGGCGTGGTAATTGATCCAACAACCTTCGAGCCGTTTAAGCCCGAGCTCGTTGGAAGGCTTAGGAAGATCGTCGCCGGAAAGCACGCGGGAAGACATGGAATTAAGACGATTCTGGAGGAAAGCGGATTAACGCCAACTGAAGCTCAGCTTTCTGAAATCGTGAGGAGAATTAAAGAATTGGGAGATAAAGGCAAAACCGTAACTGATACAGATGTGCTAGCCATAGCGAGGTCCATACTCGAGGCTCCGCCCTCCGAGGAAAAAGCTCTCAACTTGAAGGAGCTCGTGGTGGTCACCGGAACCGGGGTAATGCCGACATCCTCGGTGAAAATAAACATCGAAGGAAAGGACTATGTCTCCGCTGAAACTGGGGTAGGCCCGGTCGATGCCTCTCTTAAAGCTATTCAAAAGATAACTCGGGGGTTGGCGAAGATAAGCTTGAAGGAATTCAGGATAGAGGCCGTTACAGGTGGATCGGACGCCGTCGCGGAGGTCATCGTTAAGGTGGAGGATGAGCGGGGAAACGTTGTGTCGGCGAGAGGAGCGAGGGAGGACATAGTGATGGCGAGCGTCGAAGCGATGGTAAACGCGCTCAACAAGCTTCTAGTGAGAAGATCCCTCCGACTTTGATCGATGCTCGCTGAGAAACCGTTTCCTAATCAATTCACCGACCTCACCAATTCCTTGAACGAGAAATCCATAGCAGTTTTCAGGAGAATCCGGTGGAACATAGAGGAGCAGCGCGTCCTTAAAGTCGGCGACAAAGAAATTAAACGGTATCGGGCTGGTGAAGGTTTTTCCTTGAAATTCTTTCAAGATTTCGTCTACTTTCTTTAATGATACTATTTCTCGAAGCAGCTTAACATCGATGGTCAAGTAAACTTTGACGCCGTTCTCTTTGATTTTTCTAAGCTCTTCTACAATTTCCTCAAGCACCGCTGCTGGAATGCAAACCACCCTAACAAAGACATCTTTACCCGCCTCCCGCAGAAGCTTTAACGAAGCCCGATAAGCTTGCATTCCCCTGAGAAGCGAGACCTCGCATCTCGAAGCCGTTCTCCCGGATAAGTACAGATAATTTAAATGGTTAATCGCCTTTGAAAGCTCATCAATAAGCTGGTTCTTCAGGGGCTCAAGCGTTCTCTCAGGGGATATAGCGGAGTACACCGCCGGCCTGGGCTCCTTAATTCTCTGAATTAGACCCGAGGTCTCGAGCTTTGAGAGAACATCGTAGATCCTCGTCCTCGGTACCCCTGATTTCCTAGCAACCTCATGTGCCTCGGCTTCCCCTAGCTCTACTATAGCCACGTACGCCTTGGCCTCATACTCGGTTAATCCCAGCTTCTTGAGGCTGTTTATGAGGTGTTCATCCATTTTTCTCGTAAATAATATTCCAAGAGTTACAAAAAACTTTTATTGTCGCCGCTTCTCCCGAAAGCGGGGGAGAAGATGGAGTTTCCCGCGATCAAGTTCGAGAATGTATGGAAGGTCTATAAGATGGGCGAGGTGGAGGTTCCGGCGTTGAGAGGCTTAAGCATAGAGATAAAGCGGGGAGAGCACATCGCGATGATGGGGCCCTCCGGAAGCGGAAAATCCACTTTCCTACATCTCGCAGGAGCCCTCGATAGGCCGACTAAAGGCAGAGTCTTGATAGAGGGCAGAGACCCCATCAAGCTGAGTGACGAGGAGCTCAGCATGCTCAGAAACAGGCTTATCGGCTTTGTCTTCCAAACATTCAATCTGATACCGAGGCTCACCGCCCTCCAAAACGTGATGCTCCCCCTAATGCTGAGGGGTGTTGATGGAGCGGAGCGGGTTAGGAGGGCGAAGGAGGCCCTAGAACAAGTTGGGTTGGGACATAGGATAAATCACAAGCCCACTGAGATGAGCGGAGGGGAGCAGCAGAGGGTCGCGATAGCGAGGGCGATAGTCACGAATCCTAGGATAATCTTGGCGGATGAGCCTACCGGGAACTTGGATTCGGCTTCCGCGGCCGAGGTCGTGGATTTGCTCACGAAGCTGAATAGAGATCTCGGAATAACGCTGGTAGTCGTCACCCACAACCCGGAAACGGCGTCTCCGGCTCGGAGGATTGTGAAGATAAGGGATGGTGTGACCTATGAGGAGAATTAGCCTAGTCTTA
>JAGHCZ010000035.1 GCA_021160205.1 Nitrososphaerota archaeon
CTTATATGCAATGGTTTATGAATTCGGTCCATGAAGAAAGAGAAGCTTTGGTGGCAGGAGTTTACGAGGGTTGAATTGGTGAAGCATGCGAGGGAATGCGATATTGCGCTTCTTCCCTTGGGATCCATTGAGCAGCATGGAGAACATCTTCCTACAGGTGAGGATTCTTATCACGCGATAAAGATAGCTGAAGCTGTTGCGGAAAAGACAGGGATAATGCTTTTGCCTTGTCCTTGGTACGGCGCTCATCCTTACCATCATTGGTATTATGCAGGGACCATTCCTCTTCGCGCAGAGACGTTCATCAACATGATCAAGGACATAGTCCGCGGAGCTTCTTACACGGGCTACAACAAGTTCATCTTGTTGAACTGTCATGGACAGGAATGGGCGATACCCGTCGCCATTCAGGAGCTGGGGCTGGAGGGATATTTCGTAGTAGGAGTTACTTTATGGGAGGTAGCTAAGACCGCGATCCAGAAGACCATGGAGACCAAGTTCATGCACGCAGAAGAAACCGAAACCTCCCTCGGCTTATACTTGGTTCCAGAGCTCGTCGACATGAGCAAGGCGAAGGATGAGATCCCAGAACCACTAGTTAATGGCAAATGGTATGCAGGTCCGGGAGACACCATTGAAGACAAAACTCCGTGGTACATGGGCACATTTGCGCAGCCGGAGTACAAGCAGCTGAAATACGGAGTTGTTGGACACGCGACGAAGGGTACGGCCGAAAAAGGAAAGAAAGTATTCGACGCCGCGGTTAATTGGCTCGTTGAATTCATAGAAGAACTAAAGGCGAGATATCCGCCGGGAGTTAAGCCTCCGGTGAAGTAGATCCAACGCGACCTCTTATTTCTTCTTTTACTTTTCTTATGGTGCCGCTGACGATTATTATTCTCAGCGCCGCGGGTTCTCCATTTAGCTCGGTTACAGTGGATACGGCCAATAGAAGCCTGGGTAAATGCTCCAACGCGCATTTGAATATCGCCACTCCCATATCGGGATAAGTTTTAACGAGCTTTAACCTCGCGGAAGCTAGGCCCAGAACTCCGAAGAGGTCTTTATACGCCGAGATAATCACGTTAGCCAGCTTGCTGGGAGAAGCCTGAGGATCTGAAGCTATTGCGACGTATCTTTCCTTGCGTCTAGTCAAGTTTGATCACGCCCCTAGAGACATAGCGCTTAGACAATTTCACCAGGTTTTCCTTTAGCAGTTTTTCCGGTATTTTTGAGACAGAATCTAACGCTCTTTCGAGGTCGACCCCTAAGACTTGGAGAAGCGAAGCCAATTCCCTAGGTCCTCTCAAGCCGAGGACACCCGAGGCTCCCGAGGAAACTATCAGCTCGATTTTCCGCCCGAGTATTTCGACTATCTCTAGCGCGGTTTCTAGGAAGGCGAGTTTGTTATCTAGGAAATAACTGAAGGGAAGTTCGACTTTGTTTCTTATCAACGCGGCCACTCCTTTATCGAATCTAAATCTGGGTTTTGGGGGAATTATCAGCGTATCTACCCTTGAATCCCTCGCGGCAACCAAAGCCACCTCAAGGTTCTCGCATAGAACAGTTATCACCTCGAACTTTCCTCGATTCTCCCTCAAAGATCTTAAGAGGTCGCCGCGACCTCGTGGTTTAAGAACAAGCTTCCTGTAAATCGCTAATCCCAATTCACTTGCCCGCGACCTCAGCTCCTCAAAATCTTGTTTCAAGCCCTCTTCGACCTCTATCGCGGCGCCGCGGAACCCCAGTCGCTTAAGAGCCTCCAAAATCTCGGAGAATTGATCGACTTCCACGCCCTTGACCCAGAAGTCTATGAAGCATCTCATCGGCGCATTCAATAGTTTCCTTAATTAGCTTGTAAGCTTTGCCTTTAATCTCTCTTTGAAGACGTCAACGTTCCCGCGGACATGCGCGATGATTCTTATAGGATCTTTATCCGAAACTTTTATGCGGCCTAGGAAGGCGGACTGCTTATCCAATCTCAGGTAAAGCTTTCCCCCGTGCTTCCCCTTCTTCGATCGCTCATTCCAAAGCGTTTCCCATTCCGAGGCCGAAAGACTCGAAATAATCTTTAGGAACACCTGCTCTGCTGATTCCCGATCCAATAAGTACATTCTGATCAACCTTATCGGGTCTCCGTAATGCCCTTCTAAGGCCTCTATGGATTTGGAGACCCTTTTTGCAGCTTCCGGCCCCAAGATGTTTTCAACGGCTTTGATGACCTTCGCGGCGTCCTCCGTCGCGTGGCAGAGAACTTGAATCGAAAGTCTCTCGACCCTAGGCATTCACCCACCTCTACTGCTTCTTCGCTATATCTCCGTATAATCGATAAGGTTTATCAGTTCTGCTCCTCGTTATCTGGAAGACTATCTGAACTACTCTTAGCCCAGCCTTAAGCCTGATCGAGTGAGACGTCATGTTGGAGATTTCTAATATCTGATGATTATGAGAACCTGGATGAATATAGCCGCTCGCCGAATGTATCGCCAAACCCATTCTCGCGTACCGGCTTCTGCCCTCTATCCAGCCGCAAACATCTTCATCGACATAGATCTTTTCAAGGGTCATTCCGAGGATTATCCCATGTGGAGGAATAATTATCTCGTCCGCTTCGATTTCCTCAACCACATCTTCGAAGCTCATCGTAGACAAGTCGATTGAATTAATCTCATCTTTAAATCGCCAAAACCTGTTCGAAAGAGTTAGATCAACCGACCCGGGGCCGATTTGATCGGAGCTGATCTCCGGCTCAAATTTTATCTTCCCCAACCTCATGAACTCCTTGATGTCGCGATCGGTTAATATCATGTAACACTCTCATGAAAAAGCGAAAATAGTGTCATTAAAATACATTCGTAATACTTTTTGTGCGCGCCTTGAAGACGCCCAATGCTTAAATATTTCCCAGAGAGCCCTCCACCGAAGATGGGGCTTTACACGAAGCTTGAGGAGCTGTGGCGTGAGAAGCCGGAGGAGCTGCACAGGTTGATGAAGCAGAGGTTGATTAGGTGGAGAAGGCAGCCCGCGGTAATTAGGGCCAGGAAGCCGCTGAGGCTGGATAGGGCGAGGAAGCTTGGTTATAAGGCTAAGCAGGGGTACATCGTCGTGAGAGTCAGGGTTAGGAGAGGTGGGTTCCAGAAACCGAGGCCGAGAGCGGGTAGAAGGCCTAAAGCCCTCGGAGTAACCAAGCACAAAGTAAATGTCACGATGATGGAGGAAGCAATCCATAAAGCCCAGAAAAAGTATCCGAACCTCCATCCAATCGGAGCATACTGGGTTGCAGAAGACGGCTTGCATAAATGGTATGAAGTGATAATGGTTGATCCGCATCATCCCTCAGTTTTAAGCGATAAAGAGCTTAAGCTCCCGGACCCGCTCTTGAGAAGAGCTGGGAGGAAGCTCGCTAAGAAGGAGAAAAAGGAGAAGTAAGAATAGATTTTCATCGAAAACTTATTCTTCTATTTTAATAGCTTCAACCGGACAACCTTCAGCGGCGCTCTTCACCTCATCCACCATATCCGCCGGAGGTTCGCCGACGGTCGCGTCTCCGCCAACTCTGTATTGTTCTACTACCTGGCTTTTTCCATCGTCCTCGTTCTGTTCGAAGAAGTTCGGCGCTAAAGCCCAGCAGGCTCCGCAACCTATACAAGCATCCTTATCAATGCTCACTCGAACCATATGCCATCGTATTTTCGCCGAAAAAGCAGGACTTAAAGATTGATTTTATTGTGTTTTCACGCCTGTCCGGATATAATTCCTTTATTTTTGCGGAGAATTAACGTAATACGCGATCGAGCGCGGTCGCGGTAACCGTTTTAAAGATTCTGAAACCTGTATCTCCGGATGGAATTAGCTGGTATAGTCGGTAAGCCGAATGTGGGAAAGAGCACGATGTTCGCTGCCATGACCTTGGCCCCCGTCGAGATAGCGGCATATCCATTTACGACCATTAAGCCGAATCGGGGAATAACCTACCTGAGGATAAATTGCGTGTGCCGAGAACTCGGAGTCAAAGACAACCCCAAGAACAGCAAGTGCATAGACGGCGTCAGGCTCATCCCAATAGAGATAATAGATTGCCCGGGAATAATTAGACAAGCGCATGAAGGAAGAGGGCTTGGACTCCAGTTCCTCGACGAGATAAGACAGGCATCGGCTCTGATAGTCGTCGCGGATGCCGCTGGCGCAACGGATCCTGATGGAAACCCCATAAAACCCGGAACCGGAGATCCCGTAGAAGACGTAAAGCTGGTTGAAGATGAGTTCGATTACTGGCTGTATAACTTGCTCATGATGGATTGGAAGAGAATCAGCAGGGTCGTCGAGAGCAAGGTTGGAAAATTGGAGGAAGAAATGGCGAAGAAGCTTTCAGGACTCAGAATAAACGAATCACTGATACAGACAACGGTGCAGGAGCTCGACCTTAATCCGACTCGACCATCGAAGTGGACCACGGAACAGGTTTTCAGGTTCGTTAGAAAACTACGAGAAAAAAGTAAGCCGATAATAGTCGCCGCGAACAAGATAGATATGCCGGAAGCCGAAGACGGGATCAGAAAACTCGAAGAAGCCGGATATAGAGTCGTCCCCGTAAGCGCCGAAGCTGAGAGGATACTCAGGCTCGCCGCGGAGAAGAAAATCATCAAGTATTTACCGGGAGACCCGGATTTCGATATACTCGATGACTCAAAGCTGACGTCGAATCAGAAGAAGGCGCTTGAACTGATAAGAGATAGAGTGTTAGGAAAATGGAAATCCACGGGAGTCCAAGAAGCCGTTAACAAGGCGTATTTCGAGCTCTTAAATTACATCCCGGTGTATCCGGTCGAAGACCCGGAGAAGCTCACGGACCACGACGGAAACGTGTTACCGGATGTCTATATCCTACCAAAGGGGTCAACTCCCAGGGATCTGGCCTATACGATTCACACGGATCTGGGAAAGACTTTTCTCTATGCGATTGATGCGCGAAAGAAGCTCAGGCTCGGAGAGGATTACAAGCTGAAGTGGGGCGATATAATCTCAATAGTCGCAGCGGGAAAACGCGGATAGGGAACCTTTAATCTTCTACTCCTTCTCCGAGGTATTTCGTCGAGTAGTAGCCCCACTCCTTCTTTTTCCCGAAGCTTCTCACTCCTCGCTCGCTCACCTGCTTTCTCAGCCTCTGCGCCTGTCTTCGACTTATTTCGCCGCATTTCTCGAGGTAATCTATCACTTCGAATGCTTCTTCGTCTGTTCCGCATCTCCGGATGTAGTCTATCGCGGACGGCGTGGTTGGAGCCCTCGGCCTCTTCGCCTCTTTCTCCGCTTCCTCTCGATCTATCCTGACCGCGTCGATCGAGATGCTCATCTTGTCTAGCTCCATTTCTCGGTAAAGGTTTGGGAAAAGCTTCTTGAACGCTCTCTTATCGAACTCCATTCCTCAGACTCCTCCGCGGAATGAACAACCTTGCGGGCTCCTCCTTCAGCACCTTTCTAAGCTCAACCATGTTTAAACCTTTCTTCGGGTCTCCAAATATATCGCATTTAGGAGGATTTAGATGCCATCGATGCTCCTTTAGGATTATTTCCGCTTGTTTCCCAGATTTTGTGTTAACCTTAATCTTCCACAGGCTTCCATACCTCAGCGGCTCTGGGACGCTTACAGGTTCTTGGCCTAACACTTCGTATCCGCTTTCGGCCAATGCACGCTTTACTGGCTCGGGATCTTGGCAATCTACTTCTATATCTATATCGCTGCCGGGCTTAATTATTCCGCGCCAAACGCTTCCCACGAGCTTAGGCTTGAACTTAGCTAAAACGCCCATCAATTCGAGAGCCTCTCTCCGCAGGTTCTCCAACCTTTTCCAGTAACCATCTCCTTCCATCAGAAGCGCGTACTCTAGGAGCTTGAGCGCCACCTCAGAGTTTTTGGGAAGAATGGAGATGCCTAATAACTGGGCTGCGGCTTTTTTCGCTTCGATATATTCCTTGCACGAGCCATTGTAAAGAAACTTCGCTGCTTCTAGGGCTACGGATTCCTTAAGTCGCTGGAACTTCTTCTTTAGGCGGCTCAGCGCGCACCTCCTCCAGCTTCGGCTTCTCTTCGGTATAGACCCATTCCGGAACTTTGAGAACCTTGCTCTTGATTACTCCGAGATGACGGAGCACGGTTACTTTCTTAGCTTCTTGATACATATCCGATGCGGTTTTTCCGAGAACCATTTCTTGGGCAAGCTGGGCGAGAGTTAACTCTTTCGCGGCGTTTTCGAGAACGCTCTTCATCGCCTTCCTTATCATCTTTGCTTTCCAAGAATGCTTGCCTATTCTCTTGAGAGTAAAGGCTGTTGATTGAACCCGAAGCTGAAAACCATCCTTCGTCGTTATGTTCGTTATCATATCTATCCTGCTAGACCCTCTTCGCACCAAGCTTCTGACAAACTCCCTCCCGTATTCATGGCCATAGAAAACCGTCTCCGCGACGGCGTCCTTAACCCTAACAACCTTGAACCTGATCAGGAGATACTGCTTTGAGAAGTCCCCGGTTAGGTTATAGAGGCTGACCCAAATAGTTCTCCCGATAACTTGCTGCGGATCCAAAGCCCAAGTAGTCCCAATCTCCTTATAGCCGAAATACTCCGGCGA
>JAGHCZ010000150.1 GCA_021160205.1 Nitrososphaerota archaeon
CCTTAAGCCTTCTCTCTTCCTTATCCCGTCGATGCTTGCTTAATTTCTCTTGGAGCTCTACTATCCTCGACGAGATGAGGATTTTCTCCGCCTCGATCTTCATCAGCTTCTCCTTCGCTTCGATGTACTTCGCGTGCCACTCGTCGCTTTTCTGCTTCAGCTCCTGAACCTTCTCTCTGAGAGCCTTCCTCTGCTCAAAGCTCGCGCTCAGCTCTTCCTTGATTCTACCGATCTCCTCTCTTAGTCCCTGAACTTCGCTTCGCAGCTGATCCATTTCGCTCTGAAGCTCCTCCAAAGCTTTCTCGAGCTCGGCTTTCCTATTTACTTGGACCAATCTCTCATGAAGTTCATCCAATAAGCTGCTAAGCCTCTTCTCCTCTTCTCTAGGCAGCGGCTGCGTCTGGATCCTCCAGTCTATCTCCTCGATCTTCTTATGGATTTCATCGGGGGTTCCCCTTATCGATCTAAGCCTCCGAAGCTCGGCTTTGGTCTCCCTGATTTCTTCCCTCTTGGATCTGAGCTTTTCTTTCTTAGCGGCTAGGGCTTCTCTGAGCTCGTTTAGCCTTCCCCTTCTCTCATCGTTGAGAGCTTTGATCTGTTTTAGCTGCTCGATGCACGGCTTCATTTCTTCGTGAATCTTGTCGCGCCTTTCAGCGTATCTTCTAACATCTTCCTCCAAGTCTCTCGTCGTCAAATTTAGCTCCCTAAGTTTCTCCCTCAACTCGTAAACTTCCTTCTCAAGCTTTTCATAATCTTGCTCATTCATTTTTTCCTCACCTTAATTCTAGCTCTCCTTCGCTTAGGAATCTAGTTATGGCCGCGTGAAGATCCGAGAACCCTTCCATAGTGAGGGAGGAAACGGGTATGATCGGCATGCTTATGATTATATCGTGAACTGCTTGAGCGACTTCCCTTGATAAGATCATCAATCCACCCTTCATGGTGTTTTCGAGATCTATCAAAAGCGAGTCAAATGATTCGCACCATCCCTCTATTTTCTCGACCTGCTCCTTCGATATGGCGTCGATCTTGTTAAGCGCGTGGATCATCGGAAGGCCGAAAGTGAAGTATATCGAGGCCGAGAGAAACATGCTCGAAACAAAGTTCTTAGCGGATGTACAGAACATAGGATCCAACACGAATATCATGCTTTTTCTTTCCTTGGTTCCAATATTTTCGGCCATGATCAATCCCTCTCGTCTAAAGGCGAATAGCTCTAATTGACCGGGAGTATCGACGAGGACGAAGTCCGGGGTAAACGATTGAATCTCTTCCCTAAGTTCTTCGATATATCGGGTGACTTCTCTGATCGAGGCTATTAGCGCCGCGTTTGGTCCAAGCCTCCTAGTAGACATAATCCTCTCATAATCTACGAAATCTCTGATATCTACATCTGGCTCGTATGGAAGCATCTGCGCCGCGGGATCGAGGTTGACCAGCAAAGTGGTTTGCTCTTGAGCTCTAAGCCAATCGCTAAACGCCGAGGTCAGCGTTGATTTGCCCGAGCCAGCGGTCCCAACGATGAACAGCGTGTACATCGCCATTAATGATCACCAACGTGAGTTGCGGAGGTTAGCGGAAGATTCCGGAGAAACCAGACAGCATCTCTTCATCTTCTTTTCTCAGCATATCGAGGATTTTCTCTTTCTCTTCTCCAGAAACTTCCTCCGCAAGTTCCTTGGATAACTCGATCGCTCTTTCGCATTGCTCCTTATCCCCGATTATTCTAACGTAAAATCCTTCCTTGTTCATCGGCTTCGCCTCTCTGAAGACTACGTTCGCCTTAGATACTACATCGTCCTTAAGCAGGATACTTCTCAACTTCTCAGCTTTATCATTATCAACGTAAAGAACTATTTCCATGATCTCCACCTCATTATTTCTTCGATGTCCACCACTCCAAGTATTCCTCGTATTTCCTCTTCTTTTTCTCTCCCCGAAGCCTCTCCTCGAATTGCCTATGCGCCTCGACTAATAGGTCTTGGGATGTGTAGGTTACTCCGCAGGATAAGCAGACGTAAGCTCGGATATTCCGATCGTATATCAACTTCGAACCACATTCACGGCAATACGGCAACTCCGGATCGGCTATGGCTCGGTTAAGCGGCTATTAAAGGTTTGCGTTAATCACCTAAAAATTAAGGTACATTTTCTTCACCCTTCCTCTCGTCGCTCTGCAATTTTGTATAGAAAGAAAAACGCAACTAACGCGAATAACATTACCGGCAAAATTATCAAGAAAAGCAGGAGAAATGGATTAATCTCGCCTTGGAAGATTATCGGGAAGGGCCCGATTAGAATTAAGCCGGCTCCTTCAACCTTCTTTGGAGAAAAGAACGCCATCGCCGTGATGATTGTTCCGAGAAATAGCAAAAATATGCCTATGAGGAAGAGCAGAGAAGCGGCTTCGGGCGAGAGCTTCCTCAAGCTCATTTGCTAACACCAACAAGCCCTTGCATCAAAATAAACAACGCGCACATAATCACAAGAAATATCGCGAGCATTACCGCCACGGATTTCACACTTTCGTCGCCAAAAATTATGGGAAAGGCCCCTATCAAGATGACTCCGCCGCCCCTCAATTTCCCAGATCGAGAAGCATAAGAAACTAGAATCAATAGCAACCCGATAATTATTAGCGACAATCCAAGGGCCGCCATCGGCGCGTTTAACATAAGGCAAGGTTACGTGATCTGCTTCGATATTTTAGGTCTTCGCTCGAAAACTTCTCCTAGGCTGAATGATCCGGCTGCCGCGTTTATATAGTGCACTCCTCCAAGGAGGAATTCTTAATTAAGTTCTATAAACGATCTTTTATTCTTGGAGGCGAAGGCATGGCTCTAGGTATTGCAGGAGCATACGACCGCGCGATTACGGTATTTTCTCCCCAAGGCAGGCTATACCAAGTAGAATACACCCTAGAGACCGTTAGATCAGGCTCGACGGCTATGGCCATTGCGTGCGATGGGGGATGCGTATTAGCCGTTGAAGAGAGAATGCACACAAAGCTTCAGAATATGGAGTATTCTTGGAAGCTCTTCCAAGTCGATGAGCATATTGGGGCGGTCGCTGCGGGGCTAAATTCCGATGCAAGGGTGCTCGTCGACAACGCGAGGGTTAGAGCCCAAATCTTGAGGTTAACGTACGATGAAAAGCCCACGGTAGAGGCCGTAACGAAGTACATCGGCGATTTGATGCAGATATATACTCAGCACGCGGGGGTGAGGCCGTTCGGGGTCGCGGTTCTCTTCGGCGGGGTAGACGACACCGGGGTAAGGGTCTTCTACACGGAGCCGAGCGGAATGGTCTTAGAATACGATGCCTGGGCGATAGGTAGAGGGGCTGAAAAAGTAAAGGAGCTTCTGGAAGCCGAGTATAAAAGAGAGATGAAGCTCGAAGAAGCGATGGACCTGGCCTTAAAAGCGCTCGTGGAATCCGCCGAGAAAATAGACGAAAACTGGACGATAAGGCTCGCCACAATCCCCGTCTCAACAAAAAAACTGGCCATTATGCCTCAAGAGGAGCTCAAGAAGAAGCTCGACCCGCTTATCAAGAAGCGGAGAGGAGAAAGCTAAAGGCATTTAATACTCCTAGTGCCTCCTTTCTTGGAGGATTAGGGCTTTGTCCAGAGGGTATACTATTGCGAGGATAGAGCGTAAGGGGGAGACCTACGAGATTCTCGTGGATCCTGATAAAGCGTTGAAATACCGATTGGGTGAAAATGTTCCTGTTTCGAAGGTCGTGGTCTATGAGGAGGTATACAAGGACGCTAAGAAGGGGATCAGGGCCGGCGAGGAGGCCTTGAAGAAGGCCTTTGGGACGACGGATTTCATGAAGATCGCCGAGACGATCCTCAGGGAAGGCATCGTTCAAGTAACGGCCGAGCAGAGGAGGCGGCTCATAGAGGAGAAGAAAAAGCAGATAATAGATTTCATCTCGAAGAACGCGGTCGATCCTAGGACGAACCTGCCGCATCCGCCTCAGCGAATTGAGCTGGCCATGGAGGAATCGGGAGTCCAAATAGATCCATTTAAGGATGCTAAGGAGCAGGCGCTCAAAATAATCGAGAAGCTTAGAATAGTTCTCCCCCTCAAGACGGGGGTCTTAAAATTCAAGATCAGGCTTCCCGCGGATATAGCGGCGAAAGCTTACGGAGTAGTAAAGAGCATGGCGAAGATTACGGGCGAGCAGTGGGGGAAGGATGGGAGCTGGACGAGCATAGTCGAAGTCCCTACGGGCCTTCATGTGGATTTAATAGAGAGATTAAATAAGATCTCAAGTGGAAGGGTCGAGGTGACCCAACTAGAGGGATGAACAATGCCTATTTACTTCTCCGAACATGAGGTTGTTTTGCCCGGTCAACTGCTATCGGATAACGGAAAGCGGAGCGGCGATGGGACGTACGCTGTGGGCGGAAAGGTCTATGCGTCTCAGGCGGGCTTCGCGACCGTGAAAAATAACAAGGTTACGGTCATTCCGTTCAAGGGGGTATATAAGCCGTCGCCGGGGGACAGAGTAATTGGAATAATCTCGGATGTCAAGCCAAATGGTTTCGAGGTTAATCTGGGGAAGCATCTCACGGGAATGATAAAGATACCCGATCGAGAGCAGGTTCGAAATACGAAGCTCAAAGTCGGAGACGTGATCTACGTGAGGGTGAAGCAGAGCGGGTTAAGCGGAATAGTCCTCGAAAGAAGCGAGCGGATAAAGCGATTCGAGAGCGGTCTCTTAGTCCAAATTCATCCCGCGAAGATTCCCCGCCTTATAGGGAAAAAGGGGTCGATGATATCCGTCGTGAAGAAGTTGACGGGCTGCGACGTGGTCATAGGGAAAAACGGTTTAGTCGTAATTAACGGCCCCTCTCCGGAGAAAGAATTCGCCGCGATGAAGGCGATCCAGCTGATCGAGAACGAGGCTCACACATCTGGTTTAACCGAGAGAGTAGAAAAACTGATAAAGGAGTTGTTGTCGAGTTAAAAATTAAACATTCATGTATTTTTATTTTATATCATCGTTTAATGACATTTAAATAAGGATTATCCCGATAAATGTTGTCGGCTATGCCCAACCATTTTCTAATAGTTAGAAATCTCTCTAAGAGTTTTGGGTCAAAGCGTGCTGTTGATGAGGTGAGCTTTGAGGTTGAGGAGAAAGAGATCTATGGTATATTAGGGCCAAACGGCTCCGGAAAAACCACGCTCCTAAACATAATCGCCGGAATAGTTTCTCCGGATTCAGGGGAGGTTCTGATAAATGGGCTAACGCCGTTTGACCTAAGGAGCAGGGAATTAATAGGTTATTGTCCACAGGAACCCGTGGTATACGACGAATTAACAGGTTTTGAGAACCTGATGTTCTACGCTGGTTTACATGGACTTGGAAGGCAAGCGAGAAAGCGGTGTAAAGAGCTCTTGGACTTGATGAGGTTATCTGATTATGCTGACGAGAAGGGTGGGAGATATTCCGGAGGCATGAAGAAGCGGTTGAGTTTTGCGATATCACTTCTCGGCGATCCAAGTATTCTCTTGTTAGATGAGCCCACGGTTGGGTTGGATCCTAGTATTAGGCGGCTCGTATGGGATATCATTTTAGATTTAAAGAGGCGTGGAAAATCCGTACTCCTCGCCACCCACTAC
>JAGHCZ010000012.1 GCA_021160205.1 Nitrososphaerota archaeon
AATTATAATCGATCCAGCCGCCGAGAACGTTAAGAACAATCCATCAATCCTTTTCTTCACATAATCACCCCAGCTTAACCTCTCTGGGAACTTCTCCGATAACTTCTAAGTCTTTTAAGAATGGCTGACCATTTTCGTCGAAAACTTTTCTCCCAACATCTCCCAGTAGAAAGCTCAAAAATTCGGCGGCCAGCTCCCTGTTCTGAGAGCATTTAGGTACCGTCGCTCCGTATACGATGGATTCGCCGACTACTTCCTTCTGCTTTTCCGTCCCGTAAAAGAGGTATACCCGAACTTCCTGATAAGTCTCATCTAACTGGGGGTCGCTTAAATCGACTTCAACGGGGAAGTCGATGTACTTTAGCTTATGCTGCACGGCGATGCTCTTATACTCGAAAGCGTAGTCAAGCGTTCCCGCCTCCAACAAGGCTATTAAGTCAACGGATTTCGATCTGATCACCAGATTCGATCCAGGTTTGGGGCCGAAGTCCATGGGAACATATATGAAGAATTCTCCGTTGGATCGATTTGCGATTAGATTCGATTTATCCAGGGTCAGCTTCTTGAACAGGTCTCTTTCTCCGTAATATTTTTCTGCTAAGGCGAGGACCATGAGGGACCTGTAGCCGCATGGGTCGTCATTCGGATTCGAGAAGCCGTACTTCACGTCACCGCGCATGAGAATCTTAAACCAATTTTCAGAGCTTATTTCATCGGAGTATTTGCTCTTATTCGTGTAAACCAGCACCATCTTATTGGAAGCGAAGGATACGCAGAAATCCGTATGCTCCGGCATCATCATTTTCGGTATGAGACTGTAATCCGCCACCGCGAGCACGTCCGCCGCTCTATTAAGCTCCACGATCTTTCTCACAGCCAAAACGCTTCCAGAAGGCTCTATCACCACCTCCACGCCCGGATTCCTATTCTCAAATTCTTCAGCAACTTGCTTCAAAGGAGCTGCTAAAGACCCGGCGCAGAAAACCTTTAACTGAACGGCGTTCTGGTGAAATTTTTCTGAGGCTAAGAGCGCAACGGCGATAACCGCTATCGTCAGCGGTATTAGGAAAATCAAGATCCCCGTCTTTCCAGCATTCATACAAGGCCACTTACGTGGGGGAGGATATAAAATTTACCGTTATCTGATAACGGTTATCGATCATCCTGGAGAATAGATCACCTCTCCGGTTTCTTGGGAAACCCTATAGCCAGGTAAGCGGCCGGAGATTTCCATAAATTTCTTTGACTTCAAGATCTTCAGGAATGCTTTAATCGGCTTCTTCTCAGAGGCTTCTACGGGGATGGCGAAGTCAAATTTCTCCCATTTTACTGGTTTGAAGTTTAAGCCGTATTTTTCCGCAGCCAATCTTATCGTCAATCCCATATCCGCTTTATTTTCCGCTACGGCTTTAGCTGCTTCGAAATGGGTTTTAACCTCGTTCTCGTAGCCGTTTATCTTCTTAATCAAATGCTCGAATTTCTCCCCCATTTCCTCAGCTTTTTTCCTCAATAAGTGATCTAGGTAAACCCTGGTTCCCGACCCCAAGTTTCTGTTGACGAGTCTCGCTTTCCCCTCTACGAGTTCTTCGATGGGGTCTTCGATGGGCTTTCGAGAAGCGAATCCCAGCTCTCGTTCATAGCCTCTCACCAAAATTACTCTATTCTTCAGCCAATATCTCTCGAGGAAGGGCGTATTGTATTCGTCTCTTGCGTCGTCGTAAAGATGTATTCCAGCTAAATCCGCTTCCCCTAGCATGAGCGACGCCAGTCCCCCCGATGATCCTATCCACGCAGCCTCTATGGTTTCCACTTCCATCTCTCTCAAGAGCCCGAAGATGCGCTCCAAGAGTACGTCGTTGCTTCCGGCGTAAACGAGCTCGGGAGCCTCGGTTCCCCTTTTTTCAACGGTCAACCTCCTATGCAGGATTCTGCGATACTCCTCGACATAGCGCTGTAGGAGCTTCTCGCCGCGAGCCGTGAGCTTAGCCCCGCCTCCTCCTCTGCCGCCGCGCCTCGGCTCGATCAGCTTTACCCTGAGAATTCTCTCAGCCCTGGCTATTGCTTCCCAAACGCGGGAATAGGTTAAGCCCAGAGTTTTAGAGGCGGATAGGATCGATCCGGTCTTTTCTATTAGGAGAAGGATCTTAGCTAAGTCTTCATCGATCACCTTGTTTTCCCCGATCTCGAAGATGAGCGTGACGCGGGTTCTGAGCCTCCTCATTCCGTCACCTCACCCAAAATACCGACAAACATGAATAAATTTTCACTCATTCTTGGAATTTAGGTTTCTTCTCGATTTCAGCTGTGAAGGCCCTTATTTCTAGATTTTCCGCTACACCTTCGATGCGTCGGCTTGTAGACCTTTTTCGTACAGATCACTTTATTAGAGAGATTCTGAGAGTATTCTTAGAGTATGTTAATTCGGAGGTTCTTATTATTAGGATGCCTTGCGGTTTTCCTCGCCGCGATGGCCGCTGCGCCGATAACGGCATATGGATATTCGGTGGTTGAGGACGATGTCGAGGTTCGATTGGATTACCCGCTAGAAATGAAGATCGGAACGTGTTCGACGATAACTTTTTGGATGAAAGCTTCGCATAACCTAACTGATGTGACCGTAGTGCTGACGGCATATTATCACGCGGATTCCGCTGCAAACCCCGTTTATAGCAATACGATAGTGAGCGAGTCTTTCGTCGAAGCCGGGTGGACCAAGTCCAAGTCTATACAGATATGCGTTCCGAGTGGTGCTGCTGATCCATATGTGCGGGCGGAGTTGGAGCTGCGATACAAGCTAAACGACACCGAGAAAAGGTTGGATTATGAATGGTATATGGCGATCGTGAGGAGCCTAACGTACGATGAGCTCGAATCTAAGGTCGAAAGCCTCCAAAAGTCGGTAAACGATTTGGAAGACGAGGTCAACCAGCTTCAAGCGCAGCTAGATGAAAAGAAACAAGAACTGGACGATCTCCGATCAAACTATGAAGCTCTGCTTTCGAACTATTCGTCCCTACTCGAAAAATATCATCAAATCAAATCAGATTTTAAGGCTCTTAGCGAGGAATACGACGAGCTGAGTGACGCGTACAAATCTCTGGAGGACAGAAATCAAGCAACCATAATAGACCTAGAAAAACTCAGGACAAAATATGAGCTTCTTTCCAAAAGCTACTCAGACTTAGAGGAAAGATATCGATCTCTATTAAGCGACTACGAATCGACCTTATCCGAGCTTAACACCTACAAAACCATGTATCTAGACCTAAAATCGAGGCACGAAGATCTACTGCTTCGGCACAACGATCTCATAGCTGAGGCCGCCCGCCTAAAGCAGAGGATATCCGACCTCGAAGAGGACTACGGAGCGTTAAGCCAAGTCTATCAGTCAACCCTGGGAGAAAGCGTGCTTACGAAAAACCTCCTCTTCGCCCAAACGGCGGCGGTCGCCGCAGGATTGGGAATCTACGCGCTTGTCTCTAAGAAGTTTTTAAAGAAGGGTCGAGAAACGGTTTCTCAGGCACCTAAGGAAGAAAACAGCGGGAAGAAGGTTCAGAAGATACTTTCAGGGAGACGGATCACGATACCAAGCGAGGTTGCTTCAAAGCTCGGGTTAAAGGAGGGAGACCGAGTGGAGATAGACTATGGAAACGGCGAGATAGTGATCAAGCCGCTCAAAGAGGAGCAGTCTTCTTCGGGGCAGAGCGAAGGCGGAGGAAACGGTAATCAATAGGGCTGTGGAGAACAAGTAACCCAGATGTCTCTTCTCAATCAACGTTACGGGGAATACTCTAGTTCGGATCTCATATTTCAAATGATATTTTTATGTTGGGAGGTCTCCTCGGCACCGGTTTCGTTAACAGTTTCAACAAGCGGGCAATAGGGATCCGGTCCGTCGAATGTCTTATAATAAATGTATGATCTAGCATAGCATCCGCCCATGCATTCGTTTTTCAGCGGGCATGATTTACACGGTTCCCTGAGAACCGGATTAGTCACCCTCTTAACGGCTTCGTGCTCCATGTAAACTTTCAACGCTCTCTTGAATCCCTCTTTGACATTTCCGATAACTATATCCAAGACGTCGCAAAGCAGCAAGTTTCCCGAGGGATCTATGTCAATCACCTTCCTCTTTCTGCAGTCGCTCCACGTCGAAACATATTTAGGGTGTATTAGGAGCTTCGCAGGCCTAAAGCACCAAACTTTCATCCGATAACCAAGTTCATCGGCCGCGGATTCAGCCGATTTCAATGCTTGTAGAAGCTCGTTCTTCGATGTTATCATGCTCGCGTTTGCTCTTCCAACGGGCATTAACGGTATCATGCACGCGCTAAGGGCTCCTAGGCTCTCGGCGAGCTTTACGTATTCTCCGGACTCCTTGTAGTTTAACTTGGAGATTGTAAATATTGTAGAGAATTCCAGCCCCTCCCTTTTAGTAATCTCCAATCCTTTCATCAATCGATCCCAGCTTCCGAGCCCCCTAATTTTTTCATGCGTTATCTTAGAGGCGCCATCTACGCTAACATATAGAAATGCATCGTATCTCCGGATGAGCTTCGCCTTTTCTTCGCTCATTAACGTCGCGTTCGTATTGATGTCGCAGGTCATTCCACGGTCGCGGATCTCCCGCATGTATAGCTCCAGGTTTTCGTCTAGAAGGGGTTCTCCCCCCGTTATCCCTATATGCGTTATCCCGCTCTCCGCAAGCTCGTGTATCATTTTCAATCTCTGCTCTACGCTTAAATCAGGAGCCGAGAGGAACCTGCTCGCATAGCAATGGATGCATTTAAGATTACATTTCCCGCTCATTATCCAGATAACCGCTCGGGGGTTCATATGATCGATCTCCCGCTTAGGCCTCGCTTCAAAGGATCAAATCCAATAATATCTAAGATGAGGCGTATTTATACCTAACCAAAACCATATCGCTATCTCAACTTTGTTCTTCCTCAAATCTAGCATTCAGGACTTCGTAAATGGCTTTGGCCGTCTTCTCCCCAATTCCCTCGACGACTTTCAATTCCTCGATCGACGCGTTTGCAAGCGCTTTAATTGTCTTAAATTTCTTCATCAACTTTATCGCTCTAACTCCACTTACTCCCGGCAACCCTTCTACGACGAACCTGATTCTATCGGAGATTTTCTCCGCTTTCTCTTTTGCTCTGAGCGGATGCAGTCTTTCCTTTCCCTTCATGGATTTCTGCTTCGCCAACTCATACAGGTAAGTGATGAGCCATTTTCTACTTGGCAAAACGAGGGCGGGGATATTCCAGTCCAAGATTACGCTGTTGACTACGCCGATTATCTGCGGCTTAGACCAATTTGTTAGTTTCTCTGCGATTCCTAAGCTTCCCTCGATCACTAAGAGCGGGAATACGCCTTCGCAGCGCTTCATTTTATCCAATTCGCTCCACAGCCTCTTCGATCTAACATCTGATAGCAGGCCGGTAGGAGTTTTCCTTTCTATCAATACGTCGTAGACCAGGTAGTCTCCGGCGTCCAGGGGCTCGATGTCGATTTCCACCGATAGCTCCCTGAGTTTCTCCACGATTCCGCGGGCTTGAACCGCTTCCCTCGAATCTATCACTATCCTCATGAGCTTCATCAACGAGTCGTCCTATTTCATTTTAAGGGTTAAGTCCTAGAGCAGCAGCTTTCATGGTGGAGGTTGAGCGGCTTTCACACCTACGTGATCAGGCCATTTGATCCTTGGAGAAGCAAGCTTTGCACATGTCCCCCTAAATTTTCATTTGATCCCTATACGGGATGCGAGCATGGATGCCTTTACTGCTATGCGTCGTCTTATATTAGAGATTTTTATCGATGTAGGCCTAAGAAAAACTTGGTAAAGAAGGTTAAGAGTGATTTGAAAAAGCTTCCGAGAAACGCGCTGATTTCGATGTCTAATAGCTCCGACCCGTATACGCCAATGGAATCCAAGCTTAAGTTAACCCGAATGTGTCTGAAGCAATTCATCGGAAGGGATCTGCGAGTTCTCGTTATAACTAAAAGCGACTTGGTCATGAGGGATCTCGACTTATTAAGCAAGCTAAGGGCCGCGGTAACCATAACCATAACGACCTTGGATGGGAACCTAGCGAAAAAGCTCGAGCCAAATGCTCCTCCGCCATCTAAGAGGCTAGATGCGTTATCAAAGCTCTCGACCCGGGGAATACCGACCGGAGCTCGAGTCGATCCGATAATTCCATTTCTGAACGATGAGTTCAAGGAACTTCTGAGAGAAATAAAGAGCGCAGGAGCAAAACACGTGACCGCGAGTTCATTCAAACCCAGATGGGATAGCTGGAATAGAATGAAGCGGGCTTTTCCTGATGTGTGCAATAAGTTGGAGCCTCTCTACTTCGAGGAGGGCGATCGCATCGGGAGGAGCTATTATCTCCCTAGGGCTCTGAGGTTTAAGTTGATGAAGAGCGTTGCCGATGAATGCGGTAAGCTGGGTCTAACCTTTGCATCGTGTAGAGAGGGTTTTCCCGAGTTAAATACATCCGAGACGTGCGATGGAAGTCACTTAATAGGGTTAGCCGAGGATGGAGGCTAAAACCGCCTTAGCCGTGTGAAGCCTATTCTCAACTTGATCCCAAACGGCCGACCGCTCTCCGTCTATCACTTCACTCGTTACCTCTTCGCCTCTTCGAGCTGGAAGGGGGTGCATGAACACGGCGTTAGCCTTAGCCATGACCATTAACTTCTCGTTAACTTGATACTTCGGGAGAAAAATATTCATTCTCCGCTCTCGCTCAGCTTCCATCCCCATGCTCACAAAGGTGTCTGTCATGACGACGTCCGCATCGCTCACCGCGGCCTCAGGATCTCTAACGACTTCAATTATGGAACCGGTGGCCTCCGCGTTCTTTCTCGCCGATTTCAGATATTCTTCATTAGGTTCATAGCCCCGTGGACAGGCTATAGAGATGTTTATTCCCAGCTTCGATGCTGCTGTAAGCGTCGAGTTGCAGACGTTATTCCCGTCGCCTATCCAAGCGATCTTTAAGCCCTCAAATTTCCGAAACTTTTCCCAAATTGTTAGTAGGTCCGCAAGGGTTTGAAGCGGGTGGTCTAAATCCGAGAGAGCATTAATTACGGGTGGATCAGCCCAAGAACTGAGCGTAGTTAAGTCTTCATGCCTCCTAACTCTCGCGATTATGACGTGAACGTATCTGGAGAGGACTCTGGCCGTATCCTTTATCGTTTCCCCCCGCGCTAGCTGCATCTCATCCGATCTAAGGTATATTGCTTTGCCTCCGAGCTGATGCACCGCAATCTCGAGGGAAATCCTGGTCCTAGTGGAGGGCTTCTCAAAGATCATGGCAGCTATTTTCCCAGATAAGATTCCCCGAAGTTTTTCCGGCTCCTTTTTTATGCTGTACGCTAACTTCACGAGCTCGGTTATCTCTTGAGAAGATAGATCGCGGAGGCTTAATAGGTCCCTCCCTCTCATGCTTTTAACGATCATCTAAAAATGGGGGCTTCACATATCTAATAGATTTTGCTTAAGCTTTTCTCAACAGGGTTCATCGACGCCGAGTAGGAAGTTTACTATGCTAAATGCTTTCAGCTTCACATGACCTAAAATCGATGCTCCATCAACGCCGCTGTGAAGTGCTCACTGAACGGTTACGCTCTTTGCCAGGTTTCTGGGCTTATCTGGGTCGTGGCCTTTCTCGACGGCGAGGTAGTATGCTAGGAGCTGGAAAGGTATTACGTAAATTATCGGGCTTAACGTTTGAGGCACCTTCGGGAGACCAAGCCACCAATCCGAAAGCTCTTCAAGCTCTTTATCTCCATCTGTTCCAACGCAGTAGATCTCCGCTCCTCTCGCTTTCATTTCCATAATGTTTCCGATGATTTGCTTCCGCGTGGAGTCATGGGGGGCTATGAAGAAGATCGGGTATCCCTCTTCGATCACGCTGATCGGGCCGTGCTTACTTTCTCCAGCTGGATAAGCGATGCACGGTATATAGCTGAGCTCCATGACTTTCAGTCTAGCCTCGAGGGCCGTTGCGTAGTTTATCCCTCTTCCTAGGAAGAATATGCTCGATCGGCGAGCGAGTTTTTTCGCAAGCGTTTTCATGGGATTACTGGAAAATTCTATGGTTTTTTCAGCTAGCTCCGGGATGCCTTTCAACTCATCTTCCAATTCGTCTATCTCGTATTGGGCGAGCTTCCCCCTTTTCCTCGCAAGTCTCAGAGCTAATTGGGCCAAGACTATGAGCTGAGCGGTGAAGGTCTTTGTAGCGGCCACTCCTATTTCAGGACCGGAGTTTTGAAGCACATACGCCCTCGAGACCCTGGTCAGCGTTGATCCAACTACGTTAGTTAACCCCAGTATAGTCGCCGCGTTCATCCTCGCGTAATCAACCGCGGTTAAAACATCCGCAGTTTCCCCCGACTGGCTGACGGCCAAGATTACCGTATCTATTCCAATCGATTTTCCATAGTTTTCTATGAATTCGGAGGCGATCACGGGGGTTGCGCTCAATCTCGCGATCTTCGAGAACATGTAAGATGCGGCGACGCAGGCGTTATACGACGTTCCGGCAGCGACTAGGAAAACGTCCTTTCCCCGATCCAAGAACTCCGTTAGAAGATCCAGATATTTCTTCTGGGCTCTTAAGGCTCCTCGGAGAGCGTGCGGCTGCTCATATATCTCTTTGAGCGTGAAGTGCGTATATCCGCTTTTCTCAGCCATCTCAATGGTCCACTCAAGCTGAACTGCGCGCTTTTGAACCTCGACTCCCGACTCGAGCTTGTAAACCTTAACGTCGTCGGAGGTTAGATAGCCCATCTCTCCGTTATCTAAGAAGATTGTTTTCCTGGTGTGCTCGATGAAGGCGGCGACATCGCTCGCCGCGAAGTTAAATTCGCTTCCGAGGCCGATCACGAGGGGAGACTCGTTTCTTGCGAAAACTATCTTGTCGGGTTCATCTGCAGAAATGACCGCGATGGCGTAGCTTCCTTTCAGCCTCCTAACGGCGTTCATTACAGCGTGGAAGAGGTCGCTTCCACTTTTCACGTATTCCTCGATTAAATGCGCGATTACCTCGGTATCTGTTCTTGATCTGAAAACATGTTTCCTATCGATCAACTCCTCCTTTAACTCTAGGAAATTCTCGATCACGCCATTATGAACTACGGCGATTTTCCCCTCGCAATCTAGATGCGGATGAGCGTTCGTCTGCGTCGGAGCCCCGTGAGTTGCCCACCTCGTATGGGCTATGCCGATGGATCCGGGTAGATCATCGAGATTCAACCTTCTGTGAATTTCATCTATTTTTCCTGCATCCTTCTTAACGTGGACTTTATTTTCCGATACAGTAGCGATTCCCGCTGAGTCGTATCCCCTATACTCGAGCCTCTTTAATCCCAGATGAAGAAGCGGGGCGACGCTTTTTCCTTTAATAGCGCATCCAATTATTCCGCACATCGGTTTCCTGAGATAACTCGAATAAGCGCCTTAAAGGCTTATTCATTCTAGAAGATTCTTGGCGGCGCATTCTATTCTATTGGAAAAATCGATTTTTAGAATCACGACTTTAACGCGCATTATTGATCGCTCCAGCTATATACGCTTGGCCCACAGCTATCCCTCCATCTCCCGGAGGAATCATTTTATTCACGTAAATCTTCGAAGCCGAGTTTTCTTCGATCGCCTTTAGGAGAACTTGGTTTACGGCGGCTCCGCCTGAAATGTATATTGTTTTCACGCCGAGGCTCCGCGCCTTCTCTCCCGCGATGACGCCGAAACATGCCCCAAGAAGGTATTGAGCCGTATATGCTAGATCTCTCTTAGGTTCATGTAAATTTTCGATTAATATTTTCAATATTTCGCTGGAGGAGATCACGCTTTTCCCGTCTCTCTCATCAATAAATGGGTCGATTGATTTTAGGAGTGGTTTTCCGCCTATTGAAGCGTCTTCGAGAATTATCGCGGGTTCTCCTTCATAGCTTCTCTCGAGGCAAAGATTAAAGAGCGCCGAGGCGCTGTCCAGAAATCTCCCCGTGCTCGAGGTCCATGGCCCCTTATTTTTCTCCACGAGGTCTAAGACCGCTTGGAGCTCCTGTTCTCCGTGTTTAAGTCCCTTAAGTAAACCCGTTTTCCTGTAAAGTTTCGAGATTTCCGATTTCTCCATAAACTTAGACAATATCGATGCAAGCATTCGAGCGGGTCTCTTCGCCGCCAAGTCTCCGCCAGGCATCAAGGAATACTCGATGAACCCTGTTCTCGAAAAACTTTCTCCGCTCCAAATGATCACCTCGCCTCCCCAGATAGCTCCATCCAATCCATATCCAACTCCATCCATCATGACTCCGACCGCGGGCTCTGAGGGATCATGGCCGACCTCGGCCATCACCGAGGCCATGTGAGCGAAATGATGTTGAATTAGCTTCAAATCATGCCCCCGCGTAGAGGCGAATTTTTCAGCCGCGGCTCTTGATCGATAAGTTGGGTGGAGGTCGGCGGCGACGACGGGGCTTCTTTCATGTAGTTTATAGCACCTTGCTAGAAATTTTAGGCTTGATTCGTGCTCCTTCAAAACTACGGGGTTATCCAAGTCTCCGGAGTAAGGCGCTAAAATTATTTTATCATCAAATCCTATTGCTCCTGATGTTTCCAGCTCGGCGCCATACGCGATTACACAGCGGTTCAATTTATGTCCTAACTTAATGATCTTCGGCGCGTATCCTCTTCCAAATCTCAGGATGACCATTTGACCGTGGGTCGGCCTAATTACCGAGTCATCAATTCTATGAACTATTCTCCTATTATGGGTTAAAATATAATCGGCGATTTCCGCCAATTTTCCGAGCTTAGAGTCATCGCTGATCATCGGGTCCCCATAAACGTTTCCGCTGGTCATTATCAGGAATTTATCCCTGGTTTCTCCTAGAAGGAGATAGTGAAGAGGAGTGTACGGGAGCATCACGCCTAAGTTGCTGAGGGATGGAGCGACATAACTAGATACGGGCGCGCCAGCCCTCTTGGGTAGAAGGATTATGGGCCTAATCTGCCCGCGAAAAATCTCTTCGACTTCCTTCGGGATTTCAACGATCTTCCTCGCGGCGTTGAGATCCAAGGCCATCAAAGCGAAAGGCTTTCTCGGACGCCTTTTCCTCTTCCTCAACTCGAGAACCACTTCGTCGTCGCTCGCCAAGCACGCGAGATGGTATCCTCCGATTCCCTTGACGGCGACTATTGCGCCCGAATCTATTAGCTCGGCGGCGGCGGATAACGGGTCTTCTTCTTCGATTTTGTTGAGTTTTTTGTCGAGAAGCGATAGGGATGGGCCGCATCGAGGACAGCTTATTCCTTGGGCGTGGTACCTCCTCTCATTCCATAAATCTTGGTATTCGCTCCTACATTCCTCGCAGAGAGGGAAATCGTTCATGGCGGTGTTCTCTCGATCATAGGGCGGTCTATGGATCATCGAGTACCTTGGACCGCACCAAGCGCAGCTATTAAAAGGATATCTGTACCACCTACTTTCTGGGTCGAGGATTTCTTTGAGGCATTCATCGCACATGGCTAAGTCTTGGGGAATCTCCGATGCTAGGACTTGATTCACTCCGCTCTTCATTATTTTGAAGCCCTTTACGTTTATTGGCTCGGTTTCCGCGAATTGAAGCTTATCTATTCTAGCTGGTGGGGGTTTTTTCTCGCGTAATAGCTTGAGGAATTTCTTTATTTTCGCTTCTTCGGCTTCGACGTGTATCTCGACTTCGCCTCCGCCGAGGTTTTTCACGTATCCATCCACGCCGGCGAGATAGGCTATTCTCCTGATGAAGGGTCTAAAGCCGACTCCTTGAACCATCCCCGCAACGTAGATCTTTACTGCTTTCATGAGGTTAACTTCCGGCTACTTAGTTTCCGCCCGATAAAATATAGATTAAACGCTAATCGCTGCTTTAAAAACGATTTAGAAAATTCAAGAAGAGTGGAGTTATTCTTCGATCATTTTCAACTTTATTGCGTGGACCGAGCATGAGATACATGGATCATAGTTTCTTATCGTTGTTTCTACGATGGCTTGAGCCTTTTCTTGAGGTCCCTTTAGAATCAGATCTTCCACCTTGAGTATGTCCTCTTCCATCGCTGCATAGTTTTGAGCCGTGGGCGGCACGATGTTGGCGTAGAGTATCGCGCCTTTCCCATCGATCCTGTAAAAGTGGTATAGCATACCTCTGGGCGCTTCGACTATCGCAGCTCCTTCACCCGCCTTAACTTCTTCCTCAATGTATGGCTGCGAGGGCTCTGAGTATTCTTCGATGAGCCTCCTTATTTCCAGCGCGGAGTGGTAGGTTTCGGCGGCTCTGGCTATGATGCTTTGATAGGTGTTTTTGAGGGGAGCCTTGTATCCGGCTTTTTCCAAGATGTCTTTCACTTCGGGCGCGAGGAGGTCATAGTTTAGGTTGAATCTGGCGATTGGGCCGGTTATATACGGCTTTCCATTTTTCAGCCTATAATGTAGGGCGTTGGAGTAGATTTTCTGCTCTACTTGGACGTTTTTCTCGAAATCGTCTTCCGGAAATCTCCCTCCGAGATTGTTCGCTACAATCCCTTTCATGATCGGATATTCTTTATCTCCTTTCAGGGACATGGTCACAAAGTCGTATTCTATCTCAGGAATAGGGAGGTTGAGAACGAACTTCAAGAGATTCCTTGCTTTTTTCTCGACCTCATCGAAGTCTTTTAGCAAGCTTTGCAGCTCTTCTTTCCTAATTATTCTATGGAGGCCGCCAACCCTAAAGCCGATCGGATGGACAGCTCTTCCTCCTATAACCTCTATCGCCTTATTGCCCCATGCTCTTACGGCGACGGCGTCCTTGACGAACTGAGGGTGATCCTTCGCCATCTCAAAGGCTGAAGAGTATCCGAGGAAATCTGGGGCGTGGAGGAACGCGAAGTGGAGGACATGGCTCTCGATCCACTCTCCGAAGAAGGCTATCTTCCTCAGCTTCTCCAATTCTTCGGAAACTTCTATTCCCAATATTTTCTCCATGGCCCTACTCGCGGCCATTACGTAGGCAAGCGGGCAGATTCCGCAGATTCTAGCGGTCAGGTCTGGGGCTTCTAGATAAAATCTCCCTCTTAGAAAGGCTTCGAAGAACCTCGGCGGCTCGAATATGTTCACCTCGACGTATTCTATCCTTCCATTTTTCACTCTTACCCATACTCCTCCTTCGCCTTCAACCCTCGCCAGATG
>JAGHCZ010000081.1 GCA_021160205.1 Nitrososphaerota archaeon
CTTTGGAAACCGTTGAGGCTAGAAGCGTCACGCCGAGGTTAACATTCGACGCGAGGGCTAGGATAAGCTCGGCCGCCGTTAAAGACGCCATTCGAGATTGTAAGGCTTTAAGCGACTACGTTAAAGTGACGATAGGGCCCGAAGAAGTAATTTTCACAGCAAAAGGAGAACTCGGAGGAGCTCAAATTAAATTCTCTAAAACAGGCGCCGCGATCTATGAAATCGAGGCTGACAAGGAAGCTTGGGCCCACTTCAGCATCAATTACCTAGAAAAGATCATCAAGCCCGGATCGGCCCTCACCGACGAACTCGCAATGGAGCTCACGACGAACAAGCCGATAAAGCTCGGATTTCCAATTCCCTCCGGAAAACTGGAGTACCTCATAGCGCCCAGAATAGAAGGCGCCTAAACAGCTAATCGGCAAACGAAATTTTGTCCAGCCCTCCTTCCCACTTTAAACTCTAAATATGGAATTCTTTCTCTGAAAAGCAGAGGGGCCGTGGTCTAGCATGGCTATGATTCGCGGCTTGGGCCCGCGAGGTCCTGGGTTCGAATCCCAGCGGCCCCACATCCTCCTCGTATCCAGTAAAAACCTTTATCGGCTTCGTTCATTTCATAAAGGTAAGGGCTTGAACAATGGTTAAAGTAGCGTATCTGTCCACGTATCCACCCACGCATTGCGGCGTCGCCGAGTACACGCGCTTCTTAACGTCGGCGCTGAAATCTATTTATCCCAAGCTGGATCTCCGCGTCTTTTCCGACATCAGCGAAAATGGAGCTGAGATCAGAACCGATGGAAGAGTGAAAGTTCATCCGGCTTTTAGCCGTAAATCTGAAAGGTATAGTGGATTACTTGATGAATTAGCGGCGATAGGCGGCGTAGACTTATTACACGTTCAACACGAGTTTGGGATATTTGGGCACCACGACGCCATCCTCCGGGCATGCTTGGAGGCCAAGAGGGAAAAACTCGTCAAGAAAATAGTCTTCACCATGCACAGCGTTTATCATCCCTTATCAGGGGATATGGGAGCACTTGAGTTTCAGAGAAAACTAAACTCGGTGGATGCCGTGATCGTTCACAGCTATTTAATGGAGTTTGAGCTCCAGAATCAGGGACTAGATCCGCTATTAATAAGGAGGATCCCGCATGGAACGCTTCTTAATCCGTATCTCGATGACCCGCGGCATAAACTCCTTAAAGCGCTAAACCTTAAGGAAGAAGACTTCACGGGAATCATACTGGCGACGCCTGGATTTCTCAGAAGAGATAAGGGACTAGACCTCTTAGTTCAAGCTTTAGCCGCTTTGGAATACAGGCGGGAAAGAATAACTCTGCTAATAGCTGGGGAAAAGCGCGCCAATAACCCTTCTGATCAAGAGATGCTTGACTTGATCGAGGACGCCGCGAAGAAGATGAAGATCATTCTCATCGAGAAGTATCTTTCAAATGAGGAAATCTTGAAGATAGCCGCTTTAGCCGACATTCTCATTTTACCCTATAGAGATAAGCCAGCCCTCTATTCGGTCAGCGGAATACTACATCTATCAATGGGCAGCTTCAAGCCGCTCCTAGGCACCAGAGTCCCTAGGCTAATCGAACTTTATCAGTCCGCTCCCCGAGCCACGGTCCCGCCTAAGAAGCCGAAAGAACTTTCGAAGAGCCTAGAGTGGTTCATCCGGAATTACGACCACATAGTCGCGTATATGGCTTCCTTGTCGGTTACGCCGTTAGAACCCAGTGGATAAGAATGGCCAAGAGGCACCTACGCCTCTATAGAGAACTCCTAGGTTCATAACGATAAACCGATGAAAACAGGTAAGATTTAACAATTCACATCCCCCTAATCTCGTGTTGACCTCGAGAAAATTCGGAGAAATCACCAAAACCTGGAACCCAGTTATCGGCTGCTTGCATGCGTGTCGCTATTGTTGGGCTAAGAAGCTCGCGGCCAGGCTCGCCAAAATGGGCGTTCAACCGTATGCGGAAAGAGATTTCGCTCCGACGTTGATTAGGTGGAGGCTTGATAAAAAATTCTCGAGGAACTCGTTCGTATTCGTATGTGATATGGGGGACTTATTCGGAGACTGGGTTCCGAGAGATTGGATACTGAAAGTACTCGATGCCGTGGCTAAGCAGCCTAGGGTGAACTTCCTTTTCCTGACGAAGAACCCGAAGAGATACGTGGAATTCGATTTCGGAGATAACGTCGTGTTGGGCGCCACGATCGAGACGAACAGGCCTTATCAAAATATCTCGAAGGCTCCGCAGCCTCCGGAGAGGCTTGAAGCTATGGCTGAGATAAATCACAGGTATAAAGCGTTGATAATTGAGCCTATTCTAGACTTCGATCTGAAAGAATTCGCTTACATGATACAAAGGATTAAGCCGATATTCGTTTACATCGGCTACGATAACTATGGAAATAAGCTTCCGGAGCCTCCCCTGGAGAAGACTATGGCGTTGATCGATCAAGTCGCTGACTTCACTGAAGTTAGATACAAGACCTTGAGAAAAGCGTGGTACGAAGGCTTCGGAAAAAATCTACAAAACAAATTTTAGATTAAGTCCAGAGCCGCGGATAAACTTCTTGCGAACTCCGTCTTCAGAAGCTTCTCCGAATCCCCGAGCGCTGCTTCGACCTTAGGATCAAATGGAATCGATCCGAGGAATCGGATGTTCATTTCCTCGATCTCTTTCCTGATCGATAGAAAACCGCTCATCATCATGTTTTCAACCGCTCCGATTATCGGCGCCTTCACGGACTTCAATAGAGAGGCGAGCTTCTTCGCGGTTTCGAGCGAGAGCTTCGACGGCGTTGTAACGATTAGGAAGTTCAGCCGCTTAATCAGCTTTAAAAGATCTAAGATGATGTCACCGAGCCCTGGAGGTGTGTCGAGAATCAGGTAATCTAATCCGCTCCACCTAGTTAGAGCCAGAATCTCGATGAAGGCGTTGGTTACATCGGGCCCCCTGAGCGGCGACGGCCTATCTCCCGTGAAGAAGATTATCGAGACGTAGTCTATTCCCGAGACCTTAGGCGGGACGACGCCCTTGTCTTCAAGAGGATACGCCGATCTTGCTCCGAGGATTACGTGGCTAGAGGGGTTCGTGAAGTCTAAGTCAAGTAACCCGGCCGTGAACCCCTTTCTGGAGAGTATTAGGGCTGACGCCGCCGCTATCAGGCTTTTCCCGACGCCGCCCTTGCCGCTGGAGACCGCGATGATCCTCTTAATTCCGCTTAACCTCTCGTCTATCACGCTGAGCCTGGGATCGAGCATTCACCTTTCACCTCTCACGCTCTCGATCCAAATGCCTCTCCCCCTCATGACCTCAAAGTCGGGGCTTCCACATTTAGGACATTTGATAAAGGCGTGGGCGACCTCAGGAATCACGTGCACGGCTTCCTGCGCATCCGGGTCTAACGCATCCTTATTGAACTCCCATATGTGGCCGCAAGCCTTGCATTTGAACTCCGCTTTTTCGACTTCGAATTCAAACCTCGCGTCAAGGGAAAATTGCTGACAGAGCTGAGAAAGAGCAAACTTGAAGACGCCGAGATCTATTTGCTGGAGCTCGCCGATCCTAAGCCTAACCTCAGCTATTCTTCTTAGCCC
>JAGHCZ010000091.1 GCA_021160205.1 Nitrososphaerota archaeon
ACGCTGTGTAGTGCGCCTATTCTAGCGCACGCGAGCATCGCTATCGGAAGCTCTGGAATCATCGGCAGGTAGATGGAGACCCTGTCTCCTTTCTTGACGCCTAGTTTTTTCAGAACATTGGCGAACTTGTTGACCTCTTTCCAAAGCTGGTAATAGGTAATTGTTCTAGTGATTCCCTCCTCTCCTTCCCAGAAGTATGCAACTTTATTCTTTAATCCCTTCTTCAGATTCACATCCAGCGCGTTATAGGAGGCGTTGAGCACTCCACCCACGAACCATCTAGCGAATGGGGGACTCCATTCGAGGACTTTATCCCATCGCTTGAACCAAGTGAGGTTATCTGCGACCTCGGACCAAAAGTTTTCTAAGTCTTCAAAGGATCGCCTGTAATGTTCTCGCAATTTTTGACCGTAATATTTTTCCTTACTCTCCTCAGTAGCTCCCGAAACATCCTTTTGCTCGTTCATGGTAAAGCACCTACCTTCGTTCGTGGTGGTACTGACTCGATCTAAAAAGGATTTCTCCGCGTTTTGAGCACTCAGACGCCTTTTTCCAACTTGACCTCAAATTTATCTAGCAGCGACGCGTTTATGTCAATTGATGGAAAGTCAGCAGTACATTCGCGACTTAGAGATAGTTGAGGAGAAGCCCATCAAAGAAGAGGGACTCGTGATTGTAGAAGGATTTCCGGATGTGGGCTTGGTCGGGGCGATCGCTACCTCATACTTGATAGATAAGTTGCAGCTCGAAGAAATCGGATACATAGATGCTGAGGTGCTTCCTCCGATAATTTCGGTTAAAGAGGAAAGGATAAGGGAGCTGATCAGAATTTATAAGGGCGGCAAGGTCGTGGCGATAATCTCCGATATCCCCCTTCCCGTTTCACTTGTGAAGCCTCTGGGATATAGGCTGATGAGCTGGGCCAAGTCTAAAAACCCAGATCTATTCCTCTCGCTTTCGGGGCTGCCGGAGCCTAATAGATTGAATATTGAGAAATCCAAAATATTTGTCTTAGGAAGCACGCCCGAAGTAACCGAGAGGTTGATGCAAGTAGATGGAGTAAGCAGGTTTAAAGACGGGTTCATAACGGGCATTAAGGGAATATTATTGAAAGAAGGCGTTAGAATGAACGTGAATGCGGCCATCATTCTCGCACAAGCGCACTATAATTATCCGGATCCAGGAGCCGCCGCTCAAATAGTTAATTATCTTTCAAGGCTTCTCAATATCGACATCGACGTAAAGCCGCTTCTAGAGAGAGCCGAAGAACTTAAGCTCAGGCTGAGAGATCTTATGAGGAGGACGGATCAAATGATGCAGGGAGTTCAGAAGTCTAAGGAGCTGGAGCTTCCGCCGGTCTATCTGTGAGGTGGGATCATGGAGAGAAGGAGACCTCTTTGGAAGATTCTTCTCGACGAATTTAGGAGAATAGAGTCAGAGATAAATCGAATGGAAGAGGAAATGTTCAGGATGATGAAGGAAGCTGAGGGCATGAGAAAATGCATAACCCCGCTATACAACCTCTATGAATCCGGAGACGAAGTTATCTTGACCGCCGACTTGCCTGGAGCTAATAAGGAGGAGATCGATTTGAGAGTTCAAGAAGATAACATCAGAATTGAAGCTCCCTGCAGATCTCCCCTCAGGAAGGTTGAGGAAGGTAAGTACATCTTACACGTGAAATTGCCTACAAAGATCGACCCGGAAACGGCTAAGGCCAGATACAAAGATGGAGTCTTAGAGGTTTTGGCTAAGAAGAAGATCGCCGGCTTTAAGATCAAGGTCGAGTAGCTAGAGCCCTTATAACCGCGAACCAAGCCCGCGCAACATTGCTCGGATTGTATCCACCACCTCCCATGGCCACCAGCCTGCCCTCACAGCGCTCATGGGCAAGCCTATGAAGCTTCTTAGCCACGAATTCGTGAACCTTCTCCGTGTAGTTTAGCCCCGTTAATGGGTCGCCCATCAAACCATCCGCTCCTGCTTGGAGTAAAATGAAGTCGGGATTCGAGTTGCTTAAAAAGTCTTCAGCGAATTTCTCCCAAGCTTCCTTAAACTCGGAGAAACCCGCTCCCGGGAGAAAGGTTATGTTCATTTTCGTCCCTATCGCCTCGCCTCCTCCGCGTTCATGCTCAAACCCGGTTCCAGGGTAAAGCGTTCTACCGCTTTGATGGAAATCTAATATCCGAACCCGCTTATCGAAGTAGAAGCTGTAAAACACTCCATCTCCGTGATGCGCGTCTATATCTACGTAAAGAACCTCTCCGGCTCCCGCCTTGTTAACCAAATATTCGATCGCTATCGCCGCATCGTTAAATATGCAGAATCCGCCCGCTGCCCCTCGCTTCGCGTGGTGAAGACCTCCAACGGGATTAAACCCGTGATCTATCTCCCCATTAAGGACCAAGTCCACCAGCTTTAGCGTTGATCCGACGACGTATAACGAAGCTTCGTAGCAGCCCTTGAACGCAGGCGTATCCCCGTAATCCAGGTATCCTTGGCCTTTCTCGGAATGCTCTCTCACGAAGTTTATGTAATCCTTGTCATGGAAGAGCAGGAGATCTTCAAGATCCGCCGCCTTAGGAGCTATTCGTAGGAAGCTTTCTCCAAATTCTCCCTCGAGCTTCTCCACATCATTATAGAATTCCATGATCCTCTCTTTCCTAAATGGATGCTGATTTGGAAAGCTGTAGAGAAAAAGCTCCTCGCCGAGTATCACTCCAACCCTGCAGTTTTCAGCCAGCTCAAATACCCCCTTGGTTCTAGGGCCACACCTTCGATAAAAATTAATTCATAAATAAAGTGATATATATTGCGGCTGTCAGGCGTTTGCCCGAAGAAGTTTCTGTAAAAGGCTGAAAATAGCGAAGGCTCATCATATATTAAAAAGATATATCTTCAGAATTCTAAATTATTTTTGATGAGAAGGAAGGCTGATTTAGATAAGAAGGACCTGAGAATACTCTCTATTTTGCAGAAAGATGGCCGTGCGTCCTACTCGGAGATAGCTAGAAAAATGGGAATGAGTGAAGCGGCGATCTATTCCCGAGTCCAAAGGCTTATCAAATCGGGGGCTATAAAGAAGATTCAGGCCATACTTGACCCCGAGAAGCTGGGCTACGTCATCACCGCGTTTATATC
>JAGHCZ010000016.1 GCA_021160205.1 Nitrososphaerota archaeon
AATCTCGGAATCATTCAGAAGACGATCAGTTTCCAGACGCAGGTCATGAGCCTATATCAGAAAGGGCTTCAGTTGGCTATGATGGGAGCGACCGAGGCAGGTAAGGGGATGATGCAAGCCTCCTTGGAGTTAGCCAAAGCCCTTGAAGATGGAATCGTTACAGACGAGGAAAAGAAGAAGATCCTAGAGATGCTTGGAGTTCAATTCAATGAAACCGGTAAGCCGGTCATAAACTTGAAGGATATCATGAAAAGCTTTGAGGATCAGGTTAAAGACAATATTAACAGGATAAATGAGCTTAGGAAGGCATTGGCTGAGTTGGATGGCCTTGAATCGCATATCTACATCTATAGGCATGAGATCACGGTTAAAGGAACTAAGGCGACGGCGACCGAGGAGGAAGCCGAGTGGTGGGAGACCGAATACGGCATGCATCACTATCAGCGTGGAGCATGGTATGTTCCTCGAAATATGCCAGCCTATCTCCATAAGGGCGAGATGGTTTTGCCGAGGAGGGTTGCGGAATGGTTTAGGCGTGGAGGAATAGCGGCTTCCCAGAAAATTGTCAATATTCATGTGAACGTGAATGCTAGCGGAGTCTCAGATCCTAAGGAGCTTGCAGATATTATTGAGCGTGAGTTGGCGAGGAGATGGAGGGCGATGCTATAATGCCGATCACTTTAGAAGTTTATGATTCAAGCTCTGGTTCTTGGATTGACAAGACTTCTAATTGTGTTAGGCTTAGGCATAGTCTCGGAGCAAGAGAAATCGAAAACATAGAGTTCGAGCTTATCAAAGATTCAGTTGAAGTCGGCCAAGAAGTTAGGATCAAACGTGGTGGAACAACCCTTTTCGAGGGAATAATTTACGAGGTCAATAGAAGACAAAGGAGAGGAGAACCATATTCGTATCAGGCTAAAGCATTTTCATACCTAATTCTTTATGATCGACATATTGTTTACCAATTATATCCGGTCGGAACGAAGGCCGGTGAAATAATTAAAGATCTCGCATCATTAGTTGAAGGTGTTGATGTTTCAAACGTTGACGATGGGGACGCTTTACTATCTCCTTGGGAAATCGAGAATCAGAAAGCATTAGATGTTATGAGGTCGGTTGCCCGTGGAGTAAACTATTGGCTGAGGATGAAGCCGGGTAAAGCCCTGTATTTCAAGCCTAAAACCGAGTCCACGCCCAAGGCGACGATAGATTCATCGCTAAACATTTTGAGCGCGGAATGTGATGAAGATCGATGGCGACTTAAAAATCGTGTGATCTACGTCGGGGCTGATGGTCAAATCTTAGCGGATGTAAGCGAGGGAAAAGGAGACCTCCCAGTTGTGGTTCATGACCCATTCCTGACCGATCCACATGAAGCCGAACGAAGAGCGAAAATAAGATTAGCCCTGAATAAAGAATATGGCAGGCAGTTAAAAGTTGAGATGCATCAAGCAGACTTTGAGAACTTGAATATTGATCTCGGGGACACGGTAACCGTAAATCTTCCAGATCTAGGACTAAATAACGTGAACATGTTTTTAGTCGAAATCGAATACGATCCGAAAAATCTGCGATATAGAATCACCCTCGGTGGAATATGTGAAATGATCAGACAAATTTTAGAAGAAGAAATCGGGGGAGATGTGGCCGCTAGATTTGGTAGAGCCATGAAACTTCCCGAGCAGACTTCCACCCTCGCATATAGCCTTGATAGGATCGCTAGAATCCAAGCCGACCAGAAGCATGTAATCTATGTGAATAAGCCTCCCTTAACCTTGTATAATGCTCAAAACGTTATTCTAAACTCAAATGGCGAAGCGGAATTAGCGTCTGGGGCAATCGAAGGAAGTTTTGAGGCTCAAGTCTTACCTCCAAGCGAGCTTTTCGTGAATTGGATTAAATCGGAGTGGATAGCTAAGAAGGGAGAGAAAACCATTCCAGGTTCTCCGGAGGATTGGCCTTCATCCCTCACCAGTTGGAAATATCGGAAAAAGATTCCGGTTAATGAGAATGCCGGGCAAGACTTAGACCATTACCAGATCAAGATAACGGTTCATTACGGCTCTGGAACCGACAGCGGCTCGGACATTTACTTAGAGGGAAAATGTAAGGAAGATTTTGGAGATGTCAGGTTCGCAGATGCCGACGGCAACCTGTTACCCTATGAGTATGAGACCGAGGGAAAAGTGGACGGTGATCATGCAACATATTGGGTGAAGATTCCAAGCCTTCCAGCGAATGGGACAACTAACATCTACATCTATTACGGTAATCCGGATGCGACTTATGATGGTGACCCGGAGCAAGTCTTCGAATCTTACGACGATTTCTCCTCTGAAACCCTCAACCCTCAGTGGACGTTTGAAAGCTTGGGCGATGGCGGCTCATATTCGCTCACTTCTCATCCCGGGCAAATTGAAATTACGGCGAATCCAAATACGGCGTGGAATAGTGATGGTGACTTCCCGCTCTTGTATCGCAGTTTTCCATCTGGCGATTTCGCGGTTCACGCCAAGGTTCACATAGACCCGCCTGCCACCAACTATAAGGGAGGAGCACTAGGGGTCAGAGTATCGTCAAACGGCGACTACATTATGCTGAGAAGGTTATATG
>JAGHCZ010000046.1 GCA_021160205.1 Nitrososphaerota archaeon
GCGGAGAAGATAGGGTTCTGGCTAAAAGACGAAGACGTTGCAGTCCAAGGATCTGCCTGGAGGGCAAAAGCCAAGGAAATCGCGGAGATAGAAGGAGGGAAGAGGATAAGGCTGAAGTGGATCAATATTCGAACCAACATCTTCAACGAGCCCGAAATCCAATTGGACAACGAGTCGATAATTGAGGTATTAGAGGAAGCGGAGAAAATCTCAGCAAACTCCGGAGAATAGAATCTGAAGCTTCGAATAAGTAATCTTTAGTTCGAAACAAATCCACAGCAAAAAATAAAATCCAAAGGCGCATATATAACGTCATGGAAGACATCCTTTTGACCACGACCCCGATCATACCCGGATACAAAATCAAGAAAATCCTAGGAATCGTTCACGGAATGACCGCGAGGACTAGGGGTGTTGGCGGAAGATTTCTAGCGAGCGTTCAAACGTTTTTAGGCGGAGAGGTAAGCGCCTTCACGAAGGAATTAGAGAAAGCGAAAAAAGAAGCAATGGACAGAATAATCGAGGAAGCACGTAAGCTAGGCGCCAACGCGATAATAGGAATAGACCTCGAGACAACAGAAGTCTTCGAAACAGTGGTCCTAATCTCAGCGCACGGCACAGCCGTTGAAGTAGAACCAGAAAACGAACGCTAACCACACATCTCCCATTTTTCGAGAAAAAGGCCGCGGCTGGGATTCGAACCCAGGCGTCCGGCTCCACAGGCCGGAAGGCTAACCGCTACCTCACCGCGGCCAGTAGCTTCGAGGATTGCTATTGTTTCGTCGATTATAAAAACTTAAGATTGGTTGAGGTTGGGCTTAAGGTTTTTTTGGAAAAAAGATATGTGTAGGCTTTTCGGTGCTTCTTCTTTGAGGGCGGGTTGCTGGATTTTTTTCTATTGGTTGTTTTGGTCTCTGCTTCGGGGGCGCTTTCGCCCGGGCCGCTTTTCATCGCGACTGTGGATTCGGCTATTAAGAACGGGAGATACGCCGGATTCGCGGTCGCCTTTGGTCACATGGTTTTCGAGCTTCCACTCGTCGTCGCCATAGGATTTGGAATATGGAGCTTCATCAGCGACCCCCTGATTAAGAGCTTCATCGGGATCCTAGGGGCAGCTGCGCTCATAGCCTTCGGCGTGGCCCAAGCGTATTCTTCGAGTAAGAGGATTTTCCGAGAGAATGCGGTGGATGATGAAGGGTTTTCTAGGCTTAAGCCGAGGAAGGCTGGATTGTTTAACGCCTTTTTGGTAGGGCTCGTTTTCACGGCGCTGAATCCATATTTTCTAATGTGGTGGTTCACGATAGGGTTGTCTCTGATAGCGGAGGCGATTAGGCTGAGCGCGATCGCGGGGATCTTCGTCATGTTCGCGTTTCACATATGGCTTGACTATGCTTGGCTCGGGTTCACGGGGTACGCGACGGCGATCGGCAGCAAAGCCCTTAAACCGCGTCAAATCAACCTCATCTCCTTAATTCTCGACGTGATCATCGTAATAGCGGGGATCATGCTCCTCCAATCGGTGGTAACATCTTTATAGCTTCTGAGAAGAAGTTTATCTGATGTTGGAGATCCTGTGCCTTTTTGCTCTCATCTCGGCCTTCGCGGTCACCACGCTCATATTCCTCAAATTATATAGAAAAATCTCATCCGAGATAATGAAGCCGGTTCAACCGGAGCTGGACGAAAAAGCGCTAGAGAAGCTCAGAGAAGCCCTCTCGAGAAGGAGGGGATTAGACCTGAGAAATATGTTAAATGAGTTAAGAGAAGTTAAATCTGAGATAGAGGTGGTAATGAGCGATGAAGAGCGAAGAGATTTTGAAAGCGAGAGAGGCGGCGATAGCTGAAGCCTTAAAGGAAATTGAAGACGGAATGGTAATTGGATACGGCTCCGGAACAACCGTCGCCCAGCTCACGCCCAAGCTCAAAACGCTCATCGAAGAAAAAGATCTGCGCCTGAGATTCATTCCATCATCTATACAATCGATGGAGCTTCTATTATCCCACGGCATGAAGCCGGTTTTGCTGGATGAATTTCCCGAGCCGGATTTGGTGATTGACAGTTTTGATCAGGCTGATCTTCGGGGGAACGTGATAAAGGGGGGAGGCGGAGCGCTTTTGAGAGAGAAGATTTTGGTTCAGGCCGCTAGGAGAGTCGTCCTGATAGGAGATCACCTAAAATTGAAGGACACGTTGGATTTCCCGGTGCCCGTCGAGGTTCTCCAATACGCCTATTCGCATGTGAGAAACGTGTTGCAGTCGTGGAACCTGAAGATCGAGCCTCGGAGATGTAAAAGGAAAATGGGGCCGCTCATAACCGATAACGGGAACATGCTGGCCGACATTCATGTAGGAACAATAGAGGATCCAGAGGAGCTGGATAGGAAATTAAGATCCATCGCGGGATTGCTTGAAACGGGAATATTTCCCCGGCTCGCAGATCTGATCATAATAGGATATCCCGATGGATCGATCAAGAAATTCGAAGTCCAAAGAATTAAGCTGAATCCATGAAACAGACTTTGATGAAAAGCGGCAAAAATATCAGGCGAAAAAATCGCAATACGTCAATTTCCGTTTTGAACCTTGAATGATGCAGGGGGTGGGATTACCAACGAGATTTACCAGTAAGCTTTAAAAGTAGACTGTGGGGAATGCTGTGTCAGACGTTTTCTTATTTAAATCTTTATTGGAAGTGCCCGCCTAAAAGATAATAATCATCAAGCTGTCATGGTCAAGGGACTAGATCATTTGGGGAAATGAGAGAGCTCTTCATCTAATCGGCCACGTACTTTACATCGCGCTATACATCTCGTTAATCGCTTCCTCAATCATCTTCTATAACTCTGCGAATCTAGCTGCATCATTATATGCTGGTTGGATGATCTTTGCCTGCGGTGTAGTCGTCCTAGTAAGTTCGAGTCAAACACGGAGAAGATCTTATAGGATGAGAGAGACCTTCATTCAGAGTGGGCTATATGCTTATGTGAGGCATCCGGAGTTCTTAGGCC
>JAGHCZ010000074.1 GCA_021160205.1 Nitrososphaerota archaeon
GCCGCGTTGAAGATCGACGGGATATTTGATGACCCAAGTAAGCCGTACGCGATTAGGTAAATCGAGAAAGCCGTTATCGCCGCTGAAACGCCTTTCATAAGCCACTTGAGAACCCTTCCCACCTTGGTGCTCATATTCAAAGTTAGCGGATAAGCCTGAAATATAATCTTACCTCAAAGCATCAGGGAGGATCGATGAAATGATATACGACGTACTGATCATAGGAGGCGGGCCGGCGGGTCTCACAGCCGCGGTCTACGCTTCGAGGCAAGGACTGAAAACCGCGGTGATCACGATCGACATCGGCGGCCAATTGATAATGAGCCCCAAGATAGAAAATTTCCCAGCGGTGCCCCCAATATCCGGCTTTGAGCTGGCGAACAGAATCCTAGAACAGGCGAAAACGCTCGGCTGCGAAATATTTTACGATGAAGCGGAGGAAATAAAGGAGGATAGCGATGGGTTTAGAGTTCGCGTGAAGAGCGGGAAAATATACGAATCGAAGGCGATCATACTAGCAATAGGAAAGAAGCCCAGAAAGCTGAACGTCCCGGGAGAAGAGAAGCTCGCAGGTAGAGGAGTCAGCTACTGCGCCATATGTGATGCACCACTCTACATGAACAAAAGGGTGGCTATCGTGGGCTGGGGAGAAACGATATATGAAGCCGCGACAATGTTCCATAAAAATAAAAACAAAATATATGTAATTTCTCCGAGCAAGATTCGACTCCAAGAAGAACTGCCGAAAAAGCTTCAGAGACTTGGAGCGGAAATCATCGAGAAATCAAAAATCGAAGAGATAAAAGGAGATTTAACCGTGAAATCCGTGGTTTTGAAAAAATTAGATACAGGTGAAAAAACCGAGCTCCAAGTAGACGGGGTATTCGTGGAAATGGGCTACATAGCCGATACTAATTGGATAAAAAACTTGGTGAACGTAAACCAGAACGGCGAAATAATAGTCGATAAATCCTGCAGAACGAGTAAGAACGGAATCTTCGCGGCGGGAGATGTCACAGATGTTCCATATAAGCAGGCCGTGATAGCGGCGGCGCAGGGGGCAACTGCGGCGCTCTCGGCATATAATTATTTGATAAGTTTAGAAGGAGGAACAGAGATTAGATCTGATTGGCGCAAGCTTTTGAAGTGAGGAAAACTACTTAACATCCTCAGTTCTCGAATTTCCAGAACCTTGAAACCCGTTTCCGTAGATTCGCTGAGGAAAAGCTTTGGGAGAAGAGATGTGCTGAAAGGCATATCCTTTGAAGTCGATAGATCGGAGATATTCGGGTTAATAGGGCCGAACGGAGCCGGGAAAACAACCACTTTGAGAATCCTGTCAACGATAATCGCCCCAGATTCCGGAGACGCCCTGATCATGGGATACAGCGTTAGAAGCAAACCCGATGAAGTTAGGCGTAACATAGCATATCTACCGGAGGATGCGGGAGTGTATAGGCATCTAACCGGATATGATTTTCTGAAAATGATAGCGAATATTTACGGCAAAGGATCGGAGAACGTTAGGAAGGCGGAAGAGATCTCCGGGCTCCACTCGGCATTAAACAGCCCCATGGGATCATATAGCAGAGGAATGAAGCGGAGAATTCTATTGGCTTCTATCATCATGGTTGAGCCGAAAGTAGCGATATTAGATGAACCCACTTCAGGACTAGATGTGAGACACGCCTTTTACATCCGAAAAATCATCAAAGACTACATCAGAGAAAGCGGCGCATCAGCCATCATATCAAGCCACAACATGCTGGAGGTAGAGCATTTATGTGATAGAGTTGCTTTCATAGATCAAGGAAGGATAATAGCCGAGGGAAGGCCGAGCGAATTAAAGGAGGAAAATAAAGCGGAAAATTTGGAAGAGGTATTTGTCAAATTGATAGGCGGGAGCTGAAATGTTGCTGATACTTCTCAAGAAAGAGGTCAAGGAGCTGTTGATGGAAAAAAGCATATTGATAGGCATATTGATAGTGCCGTTGATAATTTTTCCGATAATGGGCGGGCTGACGAGCATAGGGATGAGCACAGCAGTTCAAGGAATTAGGGGAGAATTAATCGTTGGAATCGCCGACTTGGATCGAACGAACGTGACCATGAGCTTGCTGCCTCAAGTAATGGAAAGCGAGGGAATCCGCCTCGTTGAGCTGGACTGCCCAAATCTCAAGGAGTGCATACACGTAGCCGAGGAAAATAATTTAAAAATCATCATATTCGTGCCAAAGGATTTTTCGAAGAACTTCACGAGCGGCGTGAAAAGCGTAATCGAAACAGTTTACACGGTCGAATCATTCACGATCTCAGACCTCACAATAGGCGGAAAAATTTCATCCACGCTAGCTGAAGTCTTTAGAAAGCTCGCTGAGAACATTCACGGCGGGGAAGTTAACCTAGAATTTTTTGAGACGCCGGTTTCTCAGAAATCTTTAGTCGTGTATCTTGGAAGAATCATTAAGGCGCCGATTGAGGTTGTGGGATCGACCTTCATGGCCGTTCTCGTAGGGATTCCAATGGTCGCGGTGATCGTTTCCAGCTATGCTTCGTCTATCGCCGCTACCAGTATTGCTTTGGAGAAGGAGTCAAAAACCCTGGAATTACTTTTGATGATTCCGGCGAGGAGGATAACGATCATGCTCAGCAAGCTTCTCGGAACTTTTCTAATAGTTCTCTTGGGGACTCTCTCGTTCATAGTAGGCTTTGTCATCTACGGACTAATGGTCACGGCCGCGATGATACCTACTCAACTCGATTCCAAGATACCGGTGACAGGATTAGATTTCTCACCCTTCCTATACCCGCCTCCGGTGTTCTTTCCGATCCTGATCTCCGCGGTTTTCTTGACGATGATCATGACCACCTGTATAGGATTGTTTATAGGAATTCTCGGAAGCGACGCCAGAAGCGCTCAGCAGCTTGTAGGGGCGGTAACCTTCCCGCTTCTCATGCCTCCATTCTTCATCTTGATGTTCACATCTTTCAACAATTTGCCGATCGCGGTTAAGACGGCGCTTTACTTCGACCCATTCACGCATCTATTCCTCGCCATTCAAAGCGGGTTCATGGGAAACGTGTTTTCAGCCGCGTTATCGCTCGCGATAATGTTTGGATATACTGTTTTCATGCTGCTGCTCAGTTCTTGGCTCTTCATGGGAGAGAGGCTGATAACAATGAAGATAACTCTTAGGAAGAAGCCGGCTGAAGGCGAAGAATAATCCTCTCAACGCCTCCACTTCTTCAATAGAGACGGGTAGATCCTCCGCTTTCCGAAACTCTTCTTCAGCTCATCCCATTCTTGAAGAACCTTGACGGCTTTGACCGCGGCCGCCGCGGCCTCTCGTTCCCCGGCTACTTCGAATATGTTCTTTGTTCTGTTCGCGAAAACCGCGCAGACCGATCCAGCCCTTAGCCCGTAGATCGAAGCCAGCGTGAAGATCGCGGATGTTTCCATCTCGAAGTTTAGAACTTTCATGGCTTTAAGATCGTTGAGCACGTTTTTCGAGTAGCTCCACGAATATCCCTTGTACCCAGGTCTGCCTTGACCTAAGTAAAAACTATCCGTCGTCGCGGTTACTCCGACGTGGTATCTGACGTTAAGGGATTCAGCTGCCTCGATTAAGGCCAAAAGCACTTCGTAATCCGCGAATGCGGGATATTCCGGTGGAGCGTACTCGGCGCTTGTTCCTTCAAGTTTCACGGAGGCGGAGGATATTATCAGATCTCCCACGTTTATTTCAGGTTGAATAGCCCCCGTGCTTCCGACTCTTATGAAAGTAGTTGCCCCAGCTCTCGCGAGTTCCTCGACAGCGATCGCCGCGGACGCCGCACCTATTCCCGTAGAGCAGGCGGAGATGAGCCTTCCACTAATTTTCCCCGTCCAAACTCGGAACTCTCTGTGATGAGCCACTTCCCATTTTTCGTCCCAGAACTCTGCTAAGATCGGAACTCTTCCAGGATCCCCCGTAAGAAGAACGTACTCGGATATTTCCCCGGGCTTAACCCTCACGTGGTAAAATCGCTCACCCGACCTCGGCTCCTCGGCGGACATGTAACATCTTAGATCTAAACATTTAAAGACTTAATGGCGAGCGCGCGAAAATGGTTCAAGGTGATCTGCGGTGAAAACCCTAGTTGAATTGCTCAAGTTTTGCGCCGAAGCTTTAAGAGAAGACCTAGATAAAAACGAGGTGGTCGCCGAGGTCATAGAAGAATGTCGGAGGCTCAATTTAAGCGAAGACTTCGCTAGAAGGCTGCTAGGGCTATTCATCGAGGAATCTGAAAGAATCCGCGGCTCCGAAGAGCGGGGAGACGGCCTCGGACTGAGAGCGTTCGCGGCGAAGGCCAGAGAAATGCAATTAGCCGGAAAACCCGTGATGAGGCTTGAACTCGGCGAGCCAGATTTCTCAGCGCCTCCGAGCGCGGTCGAGGCCGCGTGTAAAGCCCTTCACGAAGGACTCAGTAAGTACGGCCCCGCAGCGGGGATAAAGGAGCTTAGATCCGCGATAGCCTTGAAACTCTCGGAGAGATATGGAGTTGACCTCGAAATCGAGAACGTGGCGATAACCGCGGGCGGGACCTTCGCTACCTATGGATCGATTGAGACTTTATCTAAGCCCGGAGACGAGGTTGCCATAATAGAACCCGCTTGGCCGCTCTATGCTCATCAAGCTAAGAAGCTCGGCAGGAGAGTTCTCAAGATCGAGACCAGCTTTGAAGATGATTGGAACCCGGTTGACGCGCTGCAGGAGAAGATTACGAAGCTCACCAAAGTGATAATAATCAACTATCCGAATAACCCCACTGGAAAGATCCTCGATCGAAAGACCCTCAAGGAAATCTTGGAAATAGCTGAAGATCTGGGAGCGTGGGTAGTCAGCGACGAAGTTTACATCGATTTTTGTTACGGCGGCGAAGCAGCGAGCATTCTCGAATTCTCTGCTTCAAGAGCTCTGATGCTCAACTCCTTTTCCAAGACTTGGGGGATGACCGGCTTCAGGATCGGATACGTCGTCTCGGACCCGGATACCGTGAAAAAGGTCGCGGCGGTGCAGAACACGGCGATGACGTGCATTCCGGAGTTCATTCAAAAAGCCGCCTTAGCCGCTTTAAACGATGAGGAATCAGCTAAGCGAAACGTCGAGCTCGTCGGAAAAAGATTGAAGACGCTTTACGAAGAGCTATCGAAATCGGATTTAATCGAGATAAGACCTCCGCAGGGATCCATGTACATTTTCCCGAAGATAAAAATCGAAAACTTTGATTCTTGGAAATTCGCGAGAAAGCTGCTAGAAGACAAGAGCGTGGCGGTGGCTCCGGGAGCGTGTTTCGGAAACTACGATAATCACCTGAGAATATCAGCGGTATTGAATGAAAAGCCTCTCAGAGAAGCATGTAAGAGGATACGCGAAGAACTTGAGGCTTATAGTTAAACGCGCCTAGGAACCGTAGATCCTTTAAATCGCCTCGGAGGATAGGGTAGAAGGCTCTTGGCAATCTTTTTATTAACGATTCGATTCTGAGCTCTAAGAGCTATGATAATCGGTAGAGACGATGCCTTAAGACTTGTTAAGGAAAACGTGGCGAATGAAAAGATAGTTCTTCACATGGTCGCCGTCGCCGCGATAATGAAAGCCCTCGCAAAACATTTCGGAGAAAATGAGGACGAATGGGAACTCTTGGGAATGCTCCATGACATAGATTATGAAAGGACTAAGGCTAATCCAGCGAGGCATGGGCTTGAAGCGGAGGAGATCCTGAGAGGAAAGGTGTCCGACGAAGTGCTGCGCGCGATAAAATCCCATAACTTCGAGAACACCGGAATCAATCCAGAAACTAGGATGGAGAAAGCCTTGATCGCGGCCGACGCGGTTTCAGGGCTGATAATTGCCTCCGCCCTCGTAATGCCGAATAAGAAACTTGAAGAAGTGAAGGTTGAAACCCTCGAGAAGAAGTTCAAACAGAAAGACTTCGCGAGAAGAGTCAGCAGAAATAGAATAATGTTCTGCGAACAGATAGGATTACCGAGAGAAAAGTTCTTCGAGATCGCGGTTAACGCCCTCAAAGAAATAAGCGATGAACTCGGACTATAGACTTAGGCTTTGAGCGCGGTATCGAGGAAAAGCATGAGCATCAATCCGATGATCAAACTGTAGGAAATCACTTTCTCGCGGCCGAGCCTGTGGACTTCGGGGATTATCTCATCGCTCACGACGAAGACCATGGCCCCGGCTGCGAAGCCCATAGCATACGGCAAGACTTGATGAGCCGCGATAACCGTCGCTCCCCCGAGTACCGCTAAGGGAAGCTCCACGATTCCTGATAGAGCCGCGATGAGGTATGCTCTCCATCTGCTATATTTTTCCGTGGCGATTAGGGAGAGCCCTACGGACAAGCCCTCGGGTATGTTTTGCAGCCCTATCGCTATCATTAGGCCGAGCCCCGCCGCGAGTTCTCCTGATCCCAGGCCTACTCCGACCGCCAACCCCTCCGGTACGTTGTGGATCGTTATAGCTAAGGTGAACAGCCAGATCGCTCGAAGCTTCGAAGATGCGCCTTCAAATCCTTTAATAACATGCATGTGCGGAATGAACTTGTCCATTAGAGAAACCGCTGCTGTTCCAGCGATTATTCCTAAGAGAACCTGCAGTATTCCGCCGTGCTCTATCCCGGGAATTATCAAGCTCGTAAAGCTCGCAGCCAACATCACTCCAGACGCAAATCCGAGTCCCAGATCGGTCAGCCTCCCAATAGGCTTCTTGATTACTAGGACGGGTAGGCTTCCGATGGCGTTAAGGAGGGATGTGAGGAGACCTCCGAGGCATGCTAGTATTAGGAGGTTTCCGCCGGATATGGAGAGGAGAATTTCGCCTAGCTCCATTTCGCGGGTAAAAGAAGTTATTGAAGCTTAAGAATCCTCCTTGATTGATTTTCTAAACATTCTCCGCGCCCTCTCCTTAAATTCCCTCGACCCGGCTAGATCTCCGAAAACCTTTGATTCGAATTCCGATACCTCTGAAAACCTTCCATTCGAAGCAAGCATTATCGCGTATTTCAAGCTCTTTAAGGCTTTTTGGGGAAGACCGGCGAGGATGAATGCGAATCGCCTCACTTCTTCTTCAAAGCGTTCGCCGGAAATCAGCTTAGTTACCAAGCCAATTTCCACGGCCCTCTTAGCGTCGATCAATTCCCCTAGCATGAGAAGCTCCTTCGCCTTCGCGGCCCCGAGAAGCTTAATCAGCCTACAGGTCGCTGACGCACCTGGAATTATTCCAAGCTTTATCTCGGGTTGTCCGAAGACCGCGTCATCCGAGGCCAGCCTAAAATCGCATGCGAGAGCTAACTCGAGCCCACATCCCAAGCAGTATCCCCTGATCGCCGCTATCGTAGGCTTGGAGAGGGATTCAAGCTTGTTGAATACAGTTTTCCATCTTCGAGATCTGCTCTCCGCCTCGACCTCATTTAGGCTCATTAATTGCTCGAGGTCTGCTCCTGATGAAAAGTTCTTTCCGCTTCCTAAGATCACCAAGACATGTACCTCTTTTTCCTCCTTCAAGGCGTCGAGGATCCCCTCGAGCTCATTTATCATTTCATCGGTTAGGGCGTTTAACTTCTCAGGCCGGTTAAGCATGAGCCAAGCCAATTTATCCTCCTTCTTGAAGAAAATGCTAGATGTCATCGCTTAGCCTCCGCGGCTTTAAACAAGCTTTTAAGTCCTTCATCCGGGCGATAGAGCTCGCAGCCATAGGCCTTCCACTTGTAAACCAAGGATTCATAAATTTTATCTAAGCCGATCGACCTCAGCTCCGTAACTATCCCTTCAGGAAAGCCTAAAGCGAGCTTAGTCGCCTTATTCACCTCCTCTATTGAAGCCATGCCCGCCCTTAGGAGCTTGGCTATGGAATTCGCCGCCGGAGCGAGAATCGATGCAACGCTCACCTCGACCTTTCCGCTGATGGAATGCTGTTCAACTAGATCTAGGTGGTCGTGAAAACCTCCGCCGCGATCTCTTCCCCAAAAATGCTGCTCATAAAATTTCTTAATCAGCGGAGAAAAGAGGATTAAGCCTCGATCCCTCCTCACGACCTCTCTCATCGCGCAGTACACCACATCTATCCCGACGAAGTCCATGAGCTCAAAGGGGCCCATGGGAAGCCGAAGCTCTGTTCTGAACGCGTAGTCTATTTCTAAGATCGATGATTCCCCGCGAACTACGGTCCACGCGGCTTCATCTAGGATCGGGAGAAGTATTCTGTTCACCGTGAACGCCGGAACGTCTTTCCTGCAAAGCAAAACCTCTTTCCCGAGAAATTTCGCGAAGCCCAGCGCCGCTCTAATAGTTTCCTCTGAGGCTTCTTTTCCGGGAATTACCTCGACGAGCTTGATGAGCTGAGGAGGATTGAAAAAGTGGATTCCCACAACTTTTCCCGGTCTTCGAGTTGCTGACGCCAGCTCTGTTATCGGGATGGTGCTCGTCGTAGAAGAAAGAATAGCATGGGGAGGCGCTTTTTTATCAATCTCGTGGAAGATTCTAAGCTTGGTATCCGTGTCCTCGGTTATAGCCTCAATTATCAGATCGGATTCCCTAATAGCTCGACCAAACTCCGTGAGATAACTTATTCTACTCAAAGTCTCTTCCACGGCATCCTTCGGAAAACAATTCTTCTCAGCTAATTTTTCTAAGCTCCAAGCTATCTTCTTTTCAGCTTTCCGAAGGGATTCACTCCGCCTCCCTATGAGCACCACGCTGCATCCCGCCATCGCTGCGAGCTGCGCAATCCCAGGCCCCATTCTTCCCGAGCCTATCACCGCTATTTTCTTGAGATCCGGCGCCTTCATGTGGCCATCATGAATCGAGTAAAGGATCCTAAAAAAGGAAATGTTAAAGGGGGAGATATAAGGTGATTTCTTGGTGCAGTCTTCATGGGTCTTCCGGACGATCTTTTAGATAGGGTGAAAAAGTTAGGAACGCCTGGATATATGCTTCCATCGGATTTCGAGATGATCGTGAAAGAATTGATGCACCTGAAAGCGGAGATAGAGAAAATAAAGGATGCTTTGAGAAAACATGGAATTAAAATCGACTAGATTTTTTCGATCAACTCGTAAACGATCTCCGCTCTGCGGCCAACCTCTTTCTTTGCCGATTGAGCTAGAAGAGGATAAAATCCCCGCTCTTCTACCACTATTGAAGCAGCTGCGGACCCCATAGCCGCGGCCCACTTCACGTCTCTAGAGTCCAAGTACTCCGCGATGAAAGCTCCTCCGAAAACGTCTCCAGCGCCCGTCGGATCTTTTTCCAATGTTTTGAAGCAGGGAACTTTAATGCGTTTTTCTCTATGGGAAATTATTGCTCCGTCTTTTCCTAAAGTCAGGATCAGCACTTCAGGACCTATGGATTCTAAGCGGTTTAACATTTCCTCGATTCCCGAGGCTTGCGCTAGAAGTCTGGCCTCTTCTTTCGATATCCTCAAAGACCAGAGCTTCGGGAACTTTAGGTCTAATCTTTTAAGC
>JAGHCZ010000021.1 GCA_021160205.1 Nitrososphaerota archaeon
AGAGTGAGAAACTCAGAGCTGCAGAAAGCTGTAAGGACAAATGTATCCGTGTATCTTCGGGAACTTGAAGATGAAAAAATTATCCATAAAACGAGGGAAGGAAGCAAATTAACGCAGCTTGGGATAAAGTACGTTGAAGAACAATTGTTGCCGATTATATTTAATGATGTTGTCTTGAGACATTAAACTAGTGGTTTTTACATCTGCACCTAGCCCGTGACCCAGGTTTAAATCCCGGCGGGAGCCTTTTTTTCCATTAAAATTTGGCGGAAGGCTGGATACCCTTTTTCCTATTAGTTATATTGGCTAAAATGTTTTTATCGTGAGGCTTGTTTTGGGGAAATGGTTGATAAAGCTTTGGTTGAGGTAGTTGCTCAGCGGGAGGAAGCTCAAGTCATAAGAACCACCGTTAGCGTGTGTCCCGAATGTAACGCCATTATTCCGGCGGAGCTCATCGAAAAAGATGGAAAGATCTACATCAAGAAGACTTGCCCTAAGCATGGAGAATTCGTCGACCTCTACTTTGGAAGCGCCGAAATGTATCGGAGATTCTCCAAGTACGCGCATGACGGAAAGGGAGTCGCCACGCCGAACGTCAAGACCCTGCACTATACTTGTCCATTTAATTGCGGTCTCTGCCCTGGTCACCTCAGCCACACAGCGCTCGCAAACATAGTCGTGACAAATAGATGCGATCTTCACTGCTGGTACTGCTTCTTCTTCGCCGAGAGAGCTGGATACGTGTATGAGCCCAGCCTCGAGGAGATAAGAGAAATGGCGAGAAATTTGAAGTCCATGAGGCCCGTTCCCGGGAACTCTATTCAGCTTACGGGCGGAGAACCAGCTTTGAGAGACGATCTCCCCGAGATAATTAGGATAATTAAAGAAGAAGGATTTGATCACGTTCAGCTAAATACTAATGGCATCAGGCTGTCAAAGGACTTCGAATTCTTCAAGAAAGTAAAAGAGGCCGGAGTAAGCACGCTGTACCTCAGCTTTGATGGAGTTACCCCGAAGACCAATCCTAAAAATCACTGGGAAATTCCAGGCGTTTTAGATAACGCGAGAAAACTCGGTGTAGGCATAGTCCTCGTTCCAACGGTTATCAAGGGGGTAAACGATCACGAACTAGGAGACATGGTAAGATTCGGGTTCAAGAATATAGATGTGATCAGGTCCGTTAATTTTCAGCCCGTCTCACTCGTAGGAAGAATGCCGAAAAAGGAGAGAGATAGATTCAGAATAACCATACCCGATTGCATCAAGAGAATCGAAGAACAAACCGGGGGAGAAATCCCGGAAGACGCGTGGTTCCCGGTTCCGGCGTGCGTTCCGGTGACCCATCTGATCGAGGCTATAACTGAGAGACCTCAATACGAGCTCTCGACGCATTTCGTTTGCGGAGCCGGCACATACGTGTTCAAAGATGGCGATAGGATGGTTCCGATAACTGATTTTGTAGATGTAGACGGTTTTCTGCAATACCTCCAAGACATGGCTGATAAAATAAAGTCGGGGGCAAACAAGTACATATCGGCGGCTAAACTTCTATGGAAACTCGGGTCATTCATCGATGATAAGAAGACCCCTTCAGGATTGAACGTGAAGCGGATACTCTTCAAAATTTTCATCAAACACGATTATAGAAGCGTGGGAGAATGGCATCTCAGAAGCTTGTTCCTCGGCATGATGCACTTCCAAGACAAATACAACTACGACATCGAAAGAGTTAGGAGATGCTGCATTCACTACCTCGTTCCCGATGGAAGAATCATACCGTTCTGCGCGTTCAACGTCCTTCCAGAGATATATAGAGATAGAATTCAGAGAAAATACGGAATCCCGATCGAGGAATGGGAGAAGAAGACCGGGAGAAAGCTGAGCGATGACATATACCGCAGAGTAGTCGAGCCAAAGGATTAAATTTAACCACAGTAAATTCCGTGAAGATGTCGAGTAAATTGAAGATCAGAGCTCCTCCAGAGTGGGGAGTAGAGCCCGTTCCTAAAGAGCATAAGATTCTGAGGGGGATCGATGTATTTTTCCTATGGTCAAGCCTCGGGGTGGGACTGCTCGTCTTAGCGGCGGGATCGCTTCTAGTCCCGGGTTTAGGCCTGATAGATGCCTTGATTATCTCGGTTATAGGATCCGTTATTGGAAGCCTTCTTTTAGCCGCGGCTGGAATGATCGGGAGTAAATACTCCGTTCCCACCATGGTTTCGCTTAGACCAATTCTCGGCAAGAATGGCTCATATCTCCCAACGATCTTAAACGTTATTCAGTTGATAGGGTGGACCGCTTTCGAGCTGATGATCATGGGAGCCGCCGCGGTGAACATTTCCGGGCCGATCTTGGGAGAATATACGAAAATTTTCTGGATAATTATCTTCGCGATTTGGTGTTCCGCCCTAGCGATCGGGGGCCCGTTGATCTTTGTTAGGAAATGGCTGGAGAAAATCGCTATATGGCTCGTCTACTTCTCGACGATATGGATTACCATTCAAGTCTTCACCAGCCCTAACGCGTGGAACGCGCTCATCAGCCCCGGCGATGGATCCCTGCCTATGCTCCTCGCGTTGGACCTCGTAATAGCGATGCCCATCTCTTGGTGGCCTCTGATATCTGACTACAATAGGTTTTCCTCCAGCGTTAGGGGCGGATTTCTTGGAACATTTCTGGGATATACTCTTTCGAACACATGGTTCTATTTTCTCGGAGCAGCTTTAGTGGTAATCATGAAGATCACCGACGTAATCTCATCCATCGCCATGCTCCTCTTCGGAAACCTCGCCTTAATCTTAATCCTAGTAGATGAAACAGACAACTGCTTCGCGGACATTTATTCGACGGCGATCTCAGCTCAGAACATCGCGCCGAAAGCCAAGCAGTGGAAGCTCATCACGGCTACGACCATAATCGGGGTAATCTTGGCCGCCGCGATTCCAATGACCGAATATGAATGGTTCCTCTTAATGATAGGGGGGTTGTTCGTCCCTCTCCTCGGGGTATTGATTTCGGAATACGTTGTCCGCGAGAAGAATCGTGGATTTGATATTTCGGAATTTTATGAAAAGTCTCCTAAGATCAGATTCAGAACAATAGCGGCATGGATCGCCGGCGTCATACTCTACTTCGCCATCGCGAACGGGTTTCCGCACATAGGGGCGAGCATTCCGGCGTTCTCCCTTTCAGCGCTTCTGAACCTCGCTGCGGGAATCCTTAAGAAAGGGACCTAGAATTTTATGGCGGAAATGTCGATGGAGCGGGAGAAGATAGCCGAGTTAATAGGGAAAGCATTTGAAGCTTTCTCGAAGGAACCTCAGCTAATTAAGCGCGGGAAAGACGATTTTCTCATAGTTGGGGATACGCATGGAGACCTAGATACAACTCTAAACGCCATTAAGATCGCTGAAAAAGAAAATCTAAGCCTCCTGTTTTTAGGAGACTACGTCGACCGGGGCCCTAAGCAGATAGAGAACATCGTAACCTTGCTCGAGCTAAAACTCGATTGGAAAGAAAGATTGATAATGCTCAGGGGAAATCATGAATCCGCTGAAATGAACAAATGGTACGGATTCTATAACGCGGTGACCTCAGCATACGATCCGCAGTTATACAGCATGTTCGCGGAGCTCTTCTCTCAGCTTCCATACGCAGCTCTAATCGATGGAAAAATTTTCTGCGCTCATGGAGGAGTACCCGAAAAGCTGACGAATGTAGAAGAAGTAAACAATTTTCCTAAAGGAGAAGTCAATCCGATTCATTCAAAGGCTCTCCAACTTTTATGGAACGATCCATGCGAGGACATCGATGAATTCGCGCCGAGCTGGAGGGGTGGAGGAGCTAAGCTGTTCGGCAGGCACGCCTTCAACAGGTTCATGAACCTGAATGGACTCGAGTTAATGATGAGATCTCATGAACCCCAGGACAAGGGTTATGGATACCTATTTGACGGCAGGCTTCTAACAGTCTTCTCGTGCAGATATTATGGAATAAGACCGGCTGGAGCGCTCCTTAGAAATGGCGAAATAGAAATAATTTATCTCGATTAAACTCAATGTGGAATGGCTCCGAGAGTTAATTCCAGATTTAATTCCGTTCCTTGCCTATAGATTGTTAAAGTTATTTTGTCCCCCGGCCTCTTGTGTTCTTCGAGATATGCGAGTAAGTCTCCTAATCCGAATATCCTCATTCCATCCACGCCTATTATCACGTCTCCCCCGATGTTTATCTTAGTTCCATCTGATAG
>JAGHCZ010000022.1 GCA_021160205.1 Nitrososphaerota archaeon
CCTCCCTATCTATTCTAGCTATACCATATCCGACGTCTCTTTGGCGGGCTTCGGCGACCCTCAGGCGGAGTTCCCTTGGACTCATCTATCTGCCATTCATCTATCTCGCTGACCACTATTTAAGTAAGAATCCCGATCCGGCTTTTAATTCTTCAAGCTTGATAATATTTTATCGAAGAATTTTTGGAGAAGTTTTCGGGTTTAAAGTCTGGACGCCATGACTACATTTACTTCTTGAATTTCTTCGAATCCGCTGAGGTATTTCTCGAGCTTTTCCGTAACGCCTTCTTCCTCCGGAACCGTGAAGATCGCTCTCACCAAAGAGAGACCAAAGGCTATCGGCTTTATTTGAGAATCCTTCAGCTTGAAGCCCTCGGGCAGATTTTCCTCCACTTTCTTGATCAACTCATCCAAGTTCACACCTTGATCAACGGGCAATATCTCAACTATCACAGCAACTCTAGCCATTCACGAACACCTCACGGAACGGTAAATCCGCAGGAAGGACACGTGTAGGGCTTCGCCAGCTCCCTGCATAGCTCGCATCGCCAAATCTTAATGTTTCCACAATTGGGACATGGGAAGTTCACGGCGTCTTCGTGGGGATCGATGGGTTTCTTGCAAGAAGTACAGATGGGGAGAACCACTTCTTCGCTCATTCTCGGCGTTAGCATCCGCCGCCACAATATAAGTTATGTTATAAAAGGGAAGCTCTTTTTCCGCCCATAATCGAGCGCAGCTGAAAATCCATATCCCCCACCCTTTCCAAATAGCTCTTCATCGGCTGAGAAGTGGCGATCTTAAAAACGAGGTCGTAAAATGTGAAAGGAACTTTTTCTGAAAATTCTTTAAACTTCGCGATCTTCACGAGCTCAGTTAGAACTCTTTCTGCACCTCTCAAGTGAGGAACGGGGTTTCCTCCTCTAAGGAGCTCGGCTATGGCCGAGGCGATGCTCGCTGATATAAGGCCTCCCATGATCACTCCGCCGCCCGTAGTCGCCTTGACATGGCCCGCCGCGTCACCTACCGGAATTATCCTCCAAGAAAGTCTTAATTTCTTGATGGGCTTTCCCGTGTAAATGACATGAGATACCTTCTTCAAAATTTTCGCTTTGGGAAATTCTTCCTTGAGAAAAATTGCCGCCATCCTTCTCAAGTTCGCTATCTTCGAAGACACACCGATCTTCCCTAAGTCCTCATTGATAGGAACGAAATAAGCGAAGAAATGTGGAAGATACCTCTTGAAATATAGGTGAACATACCTCTTATCCATTCCATGGCCGCTCACGGTCAGCTGAGTTATTGGAATCCATCGGCTTGAATCTGGGCTGATTCCGAGAGACTTTCTCAGAATTGCTGAGCCAGCTCCCTCCGCGTCGATGACCCAAAGGGCTTCGTGAACGTCTTTCGTTGTCAACACTTTGACCACGTCTCCGTTTTTCAGAACGTTTTTCACCCGCGTTCCGAGGAATATCCGAGCTCCCGCCTTCTCAGCTTCCCTCGCCAGCTCTTGATCGAATATCTTTCTATTCACCACCACTGCCACATCTCTGCCGGCATCGAGTACGTATTCTCGGCCCGTCGGCGTATGGAAAATCGCTCCTCTGACCATGTTTTGAAGATGTTTTCCGGTTATTGGAATTGAGAGCCTTCGTAAGCCGCTTATGCTCAGTAATCCCGCGCATCTCTCAGGTTCCCCGATTTCTTGATGCTCTTCAAAGACGAACACATCGATTCCTCTTCTCGCAGCTTCTCTAGCCGCTATTAAGCCCGCGGGCCCTCCGCCTATCACCGCCAGCTCGAGCATTTCAAAACAATTCCCCTTCTCCGCAATACTATAAAATAGCGCGAGGTTTAGATAAAAATCGATCGAGGCGGCGAGTGGGGAGAGCTTTGAAGAAGGTTCGTGCTCATGTGATAATTGCTGGAAGAGTTCAAGGAATTTTTTACAGAGTCAGCGCTAAGAAAATGGCCGATAAAATTGGGGTCAAGGGCTGGATAAGAAACCTACCTGACGGGAGACTTGAAGCGGTTTTCGAGGGAGATGAAGACGCCGTGAAGCGAATGATTTCGTGGTGTTGGGTCGGGCCTCCCGGAGCCAAGGTGATAAATATAGACGTGGAGTGGGAGGAGTATCTGGAAGAATACAAAGACTTCAGAGTGCTCTATTAGGACTCGATTCGATTTTAAAGGTTATATCGGGCATAAGCGGAAAATTGATCGGCGATGAGGTCGATTTCTCTCAAGACCGCGAGGCTGATTCTTTCCACGGCGCTGGTCTTAACGGCCACCGTCGCGATTAACGTATACGTCCCCGCAACTAAAGGATACTTCAACCTCGGCGAAACCATGATCTATCTCGTCGCACTCCTCTTCGACCCATCAACAGCGGCCTTCGCGGGAGGAGTCGGCTCAGCCCTCGCGGACGTAGCCTTAGGCTATCTCATCTATGCCCCCGCAACCCTGGTGATCAAGGCCTCCGAAGGCGCTTTAGCATCGATTCTCGTCAAAAAGTTTAGGGAGAGGAAAGGCGGGCTCATCGCCTTCTCCGTAACCGCCGTTATAGCATACTTTTTCGTAATCTTTGCCATCGGCTACACATTTTTCGCCGGAGAATTTGAGCTAACCCTAGGAGGCTTCGCGACCCTGAAGGGTTTCGTCGCTCCCCTCAGCTGGATGATCTTAGCATTAGCGGGGATTGCAACTCCGCTCTATCTGGTGATAAGGCATCGGAGAGCTGTCGGCTTGATCCTCCTTTCCTTGCTCTTGGCGGGGGCGGTAATGATTTTGGGATATTATCTCTATGAGCAAGTGGTGCTGGGATATTACGCTTTAGCAGAGGTGCCCGTGAACTTCGGGCAAGTGGTGTTAGGAATAGCCGTCGCGATTCCATGCTACACGCTTGTCACGAAATACCTTCGAGCTGCTGAACACGCGTAGATCGAGGCAAAACTGTGATGTAAAGCGGTATGTGTTCTCGGGTTAACCCGAATCCGCCATGTCCAGCGCATTAAACAGCGATTTTCACGGTTCTAAGCTTTAAGCCATGCATCTAAAGGGTTATAAGTTCCGCCAATCTACGTGCTCGTGGAGTGTTAAATGATGCGTAGAAATAAGGGGCCTGAAGCTCAGCTTAGGGTTGCGGAAGCTCGTCAGAGGGATATCGGAAGGAAGATCGCGAGGGTGGATAGCAAGGCTATGAGAGCGCTAGGCTTAAGCCCGGGAGATCTGATAGAAATCGCTGGAAAGAGATCGACGGTCGCTATCGTGTGGCCTCCCTATAAGGAAGACGATGGAATGGGGCTGATCAGGATTGACGGCGAGATTAGGAGAAACGCCGGGGTCTCGGTTGGAGACTACGTTACGATCAGGAAGGTCATCGCAAAGCCGGCCACGAAGGTCGTTTTGGCGCCTTTCGAATCTCTTCCCTTCGTAGGGGACTTCGCTAGAATCGTTAGAAGTCAATTGATGAATCTCCCCGTTATGAAGGGAGACGTAGTGGTGGTCCCTGTTTTGGGTATGGGGATCGAGCTCAAAGTCACTTCCACGAGCCCATCAAACGTCGTAATTGTGAGCGAGAACACGGTCATAGAGGTCAGCACCACGCCGGTTAAGCGAGTAGAAGAGGTCGGCGGAGTTACCTACGAAGACATAGGAGGGCTCCACGAGGAACTTCAAAGAATAAGAGAGATGGTTGAGCTTCCGCTTAAACACCCGGAGCTCTTCCGACATTTAGGCATAGATCCGCCGAAGGGCGTGATCTTATGGGGCCCACCTGGATGTGGAAAGACCTTGATAGCGAAGGCGATCGCGAATGAGACCGGGGCTCACTTCATATCGATAAATGGGCCCGAGATAATGAGCAAATTTTATGGTGAAAGCGAGGCGAGGCTGAGAGAAATATTCAGAAAAGCGGAGGAAGACGCGCCGTCGATAATATTCATCGACGAGCTAGACGCAATCGCGCCGAAAAGAAGCGAGGTCACCGGAGAAGTCGAAAGAAGAGTTGTCTCCCAGCTCCTCGCCCTGATGGACGGGCTGAAAACGAGAGGACAGGTAATAGTCATAGGAGCAACGAACAGAATCGACGCGATAGATCCCGCGCTGAGGAGACCGGGAAGATTCGACCGAGAGATCCGGATCGGCGTCCCGGATAGAAACGGTAGAAAAGAGGTCTTCCAGATCCACACCAGGAGGATGCCGCTGGCAGAGGATATAGACCTCGATGAGCTGGCCAATTTGACCCACGGGTTCACGGGCGCTGATATAGCTGCTCTTTGCAGGGAGGCGGCTATGAGCGCGTTGAGGAGGTTTTTGCCGAAGATCGATCTGGAGAAAGAGACTATTCCGGCGGAGGTGCTGGAGCAGCTTAAGGTTACTCGGGAAGATTTCTCAAACGCGATGAAGATCGTTCAGCCTTCAGCTTTGAGAGAGGTCATCTTGGAGATACCGAACGTTGGATGGGAAGATGTCGGCAACCTAGAGCAGGTGAAACAAGAGCTAAAAGAAGCCGTCGAGTGGCCGCTGAAATACCCAGACGTATTTAAGAGGCTCGGAATCAGGCCGCCGCGCGGAATCCTGCTCTACGGCCCACCGGGGACCGGAAAAACCCTGCTGGCGAAGGCGGTCGCGACGGAGAGCGAGGCGAACTTCATCTCAGTCAAGGGAC
>JAGHCZ010000002.1 GCA_021160205.1 Nitrososphaerota archaeon
AATACAAATGCGGGATCTGTGGAAAGCTCACTGAAAAATCTCGGCACTGCGGCCAGCCGGCGTCCAAGGTCTCCGGAGTAAAAATCATCAACACGCATGTTGTTAACCTCATATCCACGATGATCGGGGCAACGATCTCAGCCTTCATATTCACGACCTTAAGCTATCAAACACTATAAACCTGCCAAGGCCATGGAAAAGAAGACCCAAGTTAAACTTAAAGTCAGCCGCAACCAATCTCCCCACGCGGAAAGATGCACAACTAAGTGCAAGGTGGCGGAGGGCCCGTGGCCTAGCTTGGATAAGGCGGCGGCCTCCTAAGCCGCAAATCGTGGGTTCAAATCCCACCGGGCCCGCATTAAGATTTTAATTTCTTTTCTTGAGAAATTCGCCCGAAAAAGGAGTTTTTCATCAAGTCTTGAGAAGTTTTACTTTTAGGATGTTATGCCTGTTTTTCTTCTTTTTTCGTTAGGAGCGATGAGATTAGGGCTGAGATTATTATCACGGTTATTATCGCCGTGTAGGTTTCGTTGCTTATGATTCCGGCTTTTAAGCCGAAGAGGGCTGAGATTATTCCGAAGGTTAATCTAAAGTTGAAGACTACCCCCACAAATTTTGATAGAGATTTCGCTCCGCCCCGCAGTTTCCTGAAGGCTATCTTAGATGAGTAGTATTTCGAGAAGAAGGCCAAGGGCAGGAGGAGGGCGGCTAGCAATAGGCTGGTCGAATTCATTATTGAGAACTTCATGTATGATCCCGCTTTGAAGAAGAAGATCGGGGAGAAGAAGGCGAAGACTATTCCCTTGAGCTTGTCGACTAGGGCCCCGTGTTCTTCTAAAACCTCGGAGAAGAGGAAGCCCATCATGAAGGCGAGAACCGCCTCGCTCACCATAACTCTTTCAGCGAAAAACACGAGCGCCAACAAGATCAATAACAGGAACTTAAGCTCTATCTCTGAGAGGTTTTCCCTGTATCTGGCGAACAGCCATCTACCCAATTTCGGAGCATACCACATGAAGAAAACCAAGACAACGAAGAATATTGCCGTGAAGAAATTTACCGCCGCGAAGATCACGGTTAGAGAAATCATGCTCCAAATATCTATCAGCATCGCCGAAGCCAAGATAACGTGTCCCAGCTCCAGGTTCAATAAACCTTTCTCCCTCAAAATAGGATAAAGAAGGGCTAGGGAAGTCGTCGAAAGCGCGATCCCCACGATGGCAGATTTCCTGAGATCGAAGCCCAAAATAGGGATAGTTACTGCAAAAATCAGAATGAAAGGTATGAAGTACGAGGAGGACGCTATGATAAGGCTTTCCTTGGCGTTCCTCTTAAGCTCGTCTTTATCGACTTCAAGCCCTGCTAAAAACATCAACCCAAGTATTCCGTAGTTTGACATGAAATCTATCCAAGTAAGAGAGCCTATTTCAAAGAGGTTTCCCCCGATCACCCCGGCCATTATCTCCAAGATCGCAGTTGATAACCCTAATTCTAGCGAGAGAACACCGGAGATCACTATGAGGAGAATTATCCAAAGCTCCCGCATGCCTCCACCAAGCCCAATCCTTCTCAATTTAAACCCAGTGAACCGTCAAGAAAGAAGGGTCTTTTTTAATGAAAAAGATGATCTCTGCATATTTCGGGTAAAGGTTATATAACCGGCGGCGAAATGAACCCTTGGTGGAGAAAATGTCTTGGGAAGGCTGGTGGAGAAAAAGATCACCCTTCAGCAAGATCTTCGAGGAAATGGAGAGAATGATGAAGGAATTGGATGAGATGTTCTCAAAATCATTCGAGGAACTCGAGCAAGAATTCCCGAGGAGCCTGATTAGGGAAAGAAGAACGGACAAAGGCCGTATTAGGGAGTTTGGGCCGATAGTCTACGGCTACTCTATAAAAATCGGGCCCGATGGAAAGCCGATAATAAGGGAGTTCGGAAACATTAGACCTAGCCGCAGACCGGAGATCGTGGAGCTCAGCGAGACCAGAGAGCCGCTAGTCGATGTCTATGAAGAGGAGGACTCCGTGAAAGTTATCGCCGAAGTTCCAGGAGTAGAAAAGAATGACATAAAATTGAATGCGACCGAGCGTAAACTAGTAATATCCGTTGATAATCCTCAAAGAAAATACTACAAAGAGGTCGATTTGCCGGCGGAGGTCGACCCGGAATCGGCGAAAGCGACGTATAGGAACGGCGTCTTAGAAGTGATGTTGAAGAAGGTCGGCAAAGGCTCGGGCGGAGTTAAGGTCTCGATCGAGTAGCCTCGACCCTACATAACGTCGATCTCGGGAATCCCCAGAAGCTTCAGGACGTTTGAGAAAACGATGAGAAAAGATCGCACTATCGCCAGCCTGAATTCTCTAATTTCTTTTTCAGCTCTGAGTACCGGAGCTTTTTCATAAAAGTTGTTGAACTCCGATGCGAGCTCGTACGCGTAATTTGCCAACGGCTTAGTTAGCATGCTTTCTCCGAACTCCCTTAACAGCAGCGGGAAATACGTCATTTTCCTCATCAACATTTTTTCCTCCTCGGTTACGCCGCCATATGGCCTCGTAGAAATATCGAAGCTGCTTTTCTCGATTATCCTGCACGCTCTCGCGTACGTGTATTGCAGATACGGAGCGGTATCGCCTTCAAGCTTCAACATCTCATCCGTATCCAAGACTATCGTCTTATCCACGTCGGGCTTGATCAAGGAATACCTCAGCGCTCCTACAGCGATCTTCTCCGCCACCTCATCTATTTTTTCCCCGCTCCAATCAGGGTGTCTCTTTACGACCTCCTCGGCCGCTCTCTTCTTCAACATATCGATCATCTGATTTACCTTAACGTATAGTCCTTTTCTGCCGCTCATGTGAACTATTTGCTGGCCAGGTTCCGGCGAATAGCCGAGCTTCTCGGCGTCCTTTCTGCTCAAGGCCACGACCTCGTATGCGTAGTGGACGTATTTCTCCGATTCGAGCCCCAGAATCCTCAAAGCGTATTTCACGATTTCCTGCGGCCTCTTCTGCCTGGCGTCTATGACGTTGATAACTCTCTCGACGTTTGAGATTTTTATCCTGGCTTCTCCCATCGGAGACGTTAGATAGACCTTGCTTCCATCGGGATTCTCGGCGAAAATTAAGTAAGTGAAGTCTCTCGAAACTCCACCGAGCTTCCAAGCGGCGTACGCTATATCTCTCGCAATATAGGTCGTCGTTCCATCGCTCTTAACTAAAACCTCATCACCCTCCTTAGACAAGACTGGGTGCTTAGAGAGATCTAGCAGCCAGCAGCCCGCTTTAGCTCCCTCCTCTGCGTGATAGATCGCTCCTTTTTCCTTTAACTTCTCGAAAACCTCTCTCCAAAGCTCATACGCCAAAATATCGCTTTCCAAGTTCAGGATGTCGTATCTCGCACCCAGCCTCCAGCAAGTCTTCAACTGATTTCTAAGAACTTTTTCGACGATCAGCTTATTCAGCTCGAAGTATTTCCCCCTTCGAGATTCAATTTCCTTCACGATTTGTTTCCTCTTTTCGGTTAAGGCGGGGTTTTCCTCCGCTTTCTTAGCGGATTCTACGTAAACGATGTCGCCGCAGTATTCATCGAAGCTCATTCCACTAGGCGGATCAAGCGGATACCCTAGTTCGGAGAAGCCTAAAACGACATCCGCCATCTGGGTCCCGCTGTCGTCGATGTAATTTAAAACCAGAACGTCGTAGCCCAGAAACTTGAAAATTCTCGAGAGCGCGTCTCCGAGGCATGTATTTCGCGCGTGGCCGACGTGAAGAGCCTTGTTCGGATTTACGCTCGTATGCTCGATGAGGATCTTCTTGCCCTCGCCTATCTTAGATGAGCCGTATCTTTCGCCCTCCACGAGAATCTCCGTTAGAATAGCTTCCGCGTACTTCGCCCAGTTAACCTTGAAGTTTAGATATCCGTTCACGGCTTCAACGGAATCCACTAAATTAACCTGGGAGAGATCGACGCTTCGAGCCAGCTCCTCGGCAATCTCCGCGGGTTTTTTTCTCAACTTTTTAGCGAGATGAAAGGCGGCCGTCGAAGCGACTTCCCCGTATTCGAGATTCTTAGAGGGCTGGACCTTTGGATCTTCGACTCCCGCTTTCCTCAGCAGTTCCTCAGCTTCGGCGAGAAGCTTCCTTAAGCCCATTTTCCACCCTCACTTTAATTCGCTTCTGTTAAACTTTATCGCGTCTCTTTACCGCGCAGAAGGGCTAGCTCTAGGGAAAAATCCATTGCTGGATACGAGGCTTTTGGAGGACGCTGATTTTTATAAGTTAATTTTGTCGAAGGATATCTGAGAATGCCCGCCAACCTGCCGGCCGAAGCCGAGAAGGCGCTCGCAAAGTATCAGGCAGCTAGGACCATTCAGGATAAGATCAGGGCTCTCGAGGAAGCCCTCAGCTTGATCCCGGACCACAAAGGAACGGAGAAGCTTAGAGGCAGGATTAGGAGAAGAATATCCGAGCTCAAGCGAGAAGCCGAGCGCAAAGCCGCCGCCAGAGCCGCGAGGAAGGATTACTTCCATATTCCGAAGGAGGGGGCGGCTCAGGTTGCTATAATAGGGGCTGCTAACTCCGGGAAATCGAGTATCTTAAGAGCTTTGACTAACGCGAAGCCTCAGATCTCTCCTTATCAATTGACCACCGTTGAGCCGGCTCCGGGGATGATGGTTCACGAGGGAGTTGAGATCCAGCTCGTAGAGCTTCCAGCGATCTTGACCGAGGACTTAGAAGAAACGCGCTTCACGAGCAGATCCATAGGATTTGCGAAGAACTCCGACCTGATTTTGATAACGCTGGATGGAGGTGGAGATCCGGTTTCTCAGCTTGAAAGAATCATCGGGCTTCTAGACGAGTCGGGGATCACTCTTAGACCGAAGCGATGTGACATAGAGATAGAGAAGAAGGACAGCGGAGGAGTGAGGCTCGTCGTCTTCGGAAAGCTTAAAGCAGATCCGAGGGAGATCACGGGCCTGCTTCGATCGGTTGGAATAAGAAACGCCGTCGTCAAGGTTCGCGGCGACGCCGGGATCGAGGACTTCGAGGAAATAATTATCAGAGATCTGATTCATAAGAAATCCATCGTAGCCGTGAATAAAATCGATCAAGTGAACTCGATTGAGGCCGAAGCATTAAGCAAGATTGTTGGAAGCGAGGAGGTTCCCGTGATCTTCGTATCCGCTGGGCGGGGTGACGGATTGGATCAATTGAGAAAAATGATTTTTGAGAGCTTGGACTTGATCAAGATCTACACGCGGAAGGAGGGAGTAAGGTCTGATAGGCCTCTTGCAGTGAAGAGGGGAACGACGATAAAGGGGCTAGCCGAGATAATTCACAGGGACTTCGCCAAGAGAATGAAATACGCTAAGGTTTGGGGTAGATCCGTGAAAATTCAAGGTCAAAAGGTGGGCCCTGATCACGTCCTCGAAGATGGAGACACCGTCGAGATATACGCTTAGGCGAGGAGGCGCGGCTTGAGATTCGAGTGCTTTGCGACGACGATTAATGGATTAGAGCGCTTTGCCGCCGATGAATGCAAGCAGGTAGCCGGAGTAGACGCCGAGCCCGACGTCGGGAAGGTGATCTTCAAAGCCGACGTAGATCAGATAATTAAGCTAAATTTGGGCTCCCGAATGCTGCACAAGATCTTCATAACCTTAGCAAGGACTCACGTGGAGATTTTAGACGACGTATTTCGAGCTGCGAGAGAAATAGACTACGCGGAATATATTCGCCCAGATCAAACCTTCGCCGTTCAGGGGGAAAGGCATTCTAAAGATAAACCGTTCACGAGTCTGGACATGGCCGCCGCGGTTGGAAAGGCGATCATTCGAAGCTTCGAGGAAAAGAAAGGCGCAAGACTCAAGGTAGATCTAGATGATCCGGACATCCAGTTTTACTGCTTGGTCAGGGACTCCGAGTTCTTCTTGGGCATAAACACCACGGGAAAATCACTTCATAGAAGATTCTACAGAGTTTTCCATCACAGAGC
>JAGHCZ010000043.1 GCA_021160205.1 Nitrososphaerota archaeon
CCCAAGCATTGGAGGAACCAATCTATTTCTTAACCATTTACTTGGGCGCGCGGGTTCCCCGGATTCACGCCTCTAGCTCGATTTTCACGGACGCGTAGCCCACAACCGCGCTTCTATCGCCGGTCACATCCCCGCTGGTCGCGTGCTTCAGGACCTCCGCCTTCCCGGCTCCGAGCCTTTTCGCCGCCTCTAAAACCGCCGCCACGGGCCCATATCCGCACATCGAGATGTCGTGTTTCAGGATTACATCGTAGAGCCCCTTAATATCCAGGTTGGTCATTCTCTCAAGCGCCAGCTCGTCTTTCCGCCTGGCTATATCATCCGGCTCATAATGGGTTAGATCCGTCGAGGCCACGACGAGGAAGCTCTCGTAATTCTTTAAGGCCTCGGCCAGGGCTCTCCCGACCTCGACGCAGGTTTCGAGCTCTTGATCGAGAATACATATGGGTAGGAGCCTAAATTCCCCGAGGACATATTGCAAGAACGGTATCTGGACCTCAATCGAATGCTCCCTCGCATGCGATAGCTCGTCGAGGGTGAAGACCTCTGAGCTGTCCGCGAGCTTCATCGCGAGCCTGCTGTCTATCTCGACGCTTCCAAGCGGGGTAACCCACTCACCATCGGGGTAGACCGAGACCGAGCTCCCAACCCCATAGTGGTTTGGTCCCAAGACAACGACGACCTCAGGTTTAGCCCTGTCCTCGAGTTGGAGGTAGCCGTGGGCTGCGACCGGGCCGGAGTAGACGTAACCAGCGTGGGGGGCTATTAGAAACGGCGGCCTCTTTCCGTCCTCGATTTTTCTCGGGAGCCTACCGGGTCCAATCCTGTGAAGGAAGCAGTTCTCTATCTCCATTCTGAGTGCTTCCGGCGAAGAGGGATAGAATGCACCAGCTACCGCTGGCATTCTCCTGCTCATGAATTCTCATGGAGAACTATGTGAGGCGCCCTAAAAGTGTGAACTCTATGGACTGGAAAAAGTATGGCTAAAGGGAGAAAAGCATAATAGTGTTGTTTTGTAACCATTTGCGGTGCCTCTTTGACCGGTTTTAACCAGATGCCTGCCTTATCTGTTAAATTCGTATCATCTTCTCTAATTTTAGCTGCCTGCTTCTTAATCGCTTCGCTTGTGGTTGGGCTCGGAATGCCGATTCAGATGGCAGATCCGTTTGCTGGTTTATTGCCGCTACTCCTAATGTGCTTTTTGGATGCGGCGGTTCTGAGCTACTTGATCATCCGCTCTCGATGGGGTGGTTGGAAGCTGGTAGCCGTGATGTTCTTCGCGTTATTTGGTGTGAAGACTTTTCTGAGCCAGATTGAGACCCTCGTCTTTCTCCATTATCTCGTAGAGATAGTTCCCGTAGGGGCTGTGCCAAAGTTCTTCGCCCAGGGAGCTATCTCGGCGGCGCTCTTCTCGCCATTAGCAGTTTCAATTTACGGCCGGATGAAGCTTGGTGATGTGAAGATAGGATCTGGCGAACGATTGCGCATGCCGTTAACCGAGTGGGTTTGGAAGCTCGCGTTGATCGCCGTTGTTTACGTCTTTGTGTACATCTTATTCGGGATGTTCGTCTTCAAACCACTTGCGGGCGAGGCATTTCAGGAATATTACTCAGGTCTCCAGCTTCCTTGGTGGATTTTACCATTTCAAGCGGTGAGAGGTCTACTCTGGGCCCTCTTGGCCTTGCCCGTTATCCGGATGCTGAGGGGGCGCTTGTGGGAAAGCGGTTTCGCCGTGGCCCTTATGTTCTCGGTGTTGATGGCGTCTTCTCTCTTACTCCCAACGGAAGTTATGCCGCAGCCTATAAGAACGGCCCATTTCCTGGAGATACTCTCCTCAAACTTCTTATTCGGGTGGATCACGGTCTGGCTACTTAGTCTCCGTCGAAGGATTCCATATCAAGATTAGGATGGGAGAATTTATTTACCGTCTTCTCAAGATCTTCATGAGCTCATGTGCGAGGATACCCCATCGAGGAAACGCGACCACCTGAAGATAAGTCTAGGAGGAGATGTCTCTTTTGAGGCGAAAACGACTTGGCTTGAATACGTCGAACTCGTTCACCAGGCGCTTCCCGAACTAGATTTTGACAAAATATCCACGGAGGCGACCTTTCTCAGAAGGCGGTTTGGGATGCCTCTCATCATAGAGGCCATGACCGGGGGCATTCACGAAGCGGCTGAAATAAACGGCAACCTTGCTGAGGCGGCTGAAAGATTTTCGATTCCAATGGGTGTCGGAAGCCAGAGGGCAGCGTTGGCTGACAGAAGCTTGGAGTACACCTATAGGGTTGCCCGTGAACGCGGGCCGAATGCGTTTTTGATAGCTAATTTGAGCGGCGTACAGCTCGTCCGAGATGGCGTCGAGGCGGCGGAGAAGGCCGTGGAGATGATAGAGGCCAACGCGCTTGCGATCCATCTCAACGCCCTCCAGGAACTAGTCCAACCGGAGGGAACCCCGTCTTTCCAAGGCGTCTTAACGGCGATAGGCAGGGTCGCGGAAAAACTCGATGTCCCGGTGATAGTGAAGGAAATTGGCTGCGGGATGTCGGCCGAGGTCGCTAGGTCGCTTGAAGCGACCGGGGTGGAGGCGATAGAGGTTGCGGGAGCCGGGGGCACGTGCTGGACGAGGATCGAGATGTTGAGGGCGACGGAGTCGGATGAGGAAAAAGAGGTTCTCGCAAAGACCTTCTTGGAGTGGGGTATACCGACGGCCGCGTCGATAATCGAGGTTTCATCTACCGTGAATATAGAGGTTATAGCATCCGGTGGATTAAGGACGGGGCTTGACATCGCGAAGGCGTTATCGATCGGAGCCGATATGGCCGGGATCGCGCATCCATTACTGAAACCGGCCGTGAATGGCGTCGAGGAAGTGACGAAAGTTCTGTCTAGACTTAGAAACGAGCTCCGGGCAGCCATGTTCTTAACCGGGTGTGGAGACGTGAAGGCATTAAAGGAAAGCCCACATGTGATCTTCGGCCCGCTTTTAGAATGGGTGAGACAGAGGCTTAAACGTGACTAACTTTTTTAGTTCAAGCAACCCTTAAATGCCCAGACTGCGGAATGGCCACGAGAAAATGGGAGAAATCAAGATCGGCGAGGAATTTAAGCCCTCTCCGAGGTTTAGGAATCTTTACTTCATCTATTTTGCCTTCGGATTATTGATCGGTGTTTTAACTTGGTATATTCCAATATTGGCATATGCCCCGGCGGGGGTCAGCCTCGTCATCTCGATATTCATTCTTCCCATAATCTTACTCATAGCCCTGTGGATTCCCAAGTACTGTAACTCCATAGCCTACAAACTCACGAAAGATGAGATAATTTGGAGGAGAGGTGTCTGGTTCAAGATGACTGGAATAGTCCCCTACAACAGGATAACGAACATAGATATAATCCAAGGCCCCATATCCAGAGTCCTCGGGATAGCCTCCCTTAGGATCCAGACCGCAGGCTACTCCGGCCAGAAATCGAGAGCCGAAATAAAATTAGATGGTATCGAAAAATTCGAGGAACTAAGAGACATAATATTGAAGTTCGTTAAGGGTAGACGCCCCGTCGCCACCGAAGTCTATGAAGAAGAGGCTATCGACGCGAAGATCCTCGACGAGCTCGTTAAGATCAGGAAGCTGTTGGAAAAGTCCGTCAAGAAAAGACCTCGAAAACGGGCTTAACACTCCTAGTTTTCAGAGGAGATGATCGCGTTCTCTGTCAGTCATGAGCCTTGACGAAGACGCATTCATCTTCCGAATCCCTTCTACAGAAACCAAATCTCTCAAACTGGACTATCTCATCTATTGCGACCTTCTCAACAGCCGCCTCTCCGACTCCGGTTACGATCTTTAAGCTTTCGGGATTAACCTCTCCGTTGAGGTATAGTGGTCCGGGCACAAGCACTTTCACTTTA
>JAGHCZ010000067.1 GCA_021160205.1 Nitrososphaerota archaeon
ACCGAAAAGGTGATCATGAACTGCTATATGCATTACGACGTAGAGAAGTGGAATTTGAAGCCTATGAGGGAACTCGCGGTGTACATAGCTTCATCGCTCGGCTACCATCTCCCAGTGAATAAGGCAATAGTAGGCGACGCGGCCTTCGCCCATGAATCCGGAATACACTTACACGGAATCTCGAAGCTTCCGTTAACCTATGAGGTGTTTCCGCCTGAATTAGTCGGCCAGAGAAGGTCGATAGTGATTGGGAAGAGATCTGGGAGACATGGAATAAAGCTTAAGCTCGAGGAGATCTTAGGAGAGAGAATCGATGACAAAGATCCGAGGCTCATGAACCTAATCGAGTTGGTCTCCTATGAGTTCTCGGCCAAGGATAGGAGATATCCGATAGGGGAACAGGAATTCAAGCTCCTAGCTAAGAGAGCGGGATTCGAGGTGTAAGAAAAAACCTAAAAGCCTAGTTGCAGCGGTTAAATCCTAAAAATCTCCTGAAAATTTGTTTGAAAGGTGAAAGAGATGGGTAAGAAAGCCGCCATCATTAAGGGAGATGGAACGGGACCCGAGCTCGCCGAAGCCGCCCTCAAAGTGGTCGAAGCCGTCGGGACCAACGTAGAGCTGATCACGGTAGACGCGGGATATGAGTGGTGGCTTAAGCACGGAGGAGATACTCTCATACCGAGGGAGACTTGGGAAATTTTGGAGCAAGTGGACGCCGTTTTGAAGGCGCCGACGACGACCCCGCCGGATATAAAGCACCTCAAAAGCGTGGCCGTAAGCATCAGACAGAGATTCGACCTCTACGCGAACATCAGGCCCATAAAGACCTTCGGAGGCTTGAAGGGGAGGCTGGGTCCCGTCGATTTAATATGCGTAAGAGAGGCGACTGAGGGCTTATACAGCGGAATAGATTTGAGGATAACCCGAGATGTGGCGATCGCGATAAGAAAAATTTCCAAGAGGCAATCCTTGAGGGTCGCTCGGAAGGCATTTGAGATAGCGAGGGAGAATAATTGGGATAAGATAATCGCCGTGACTAAGAGGAATATAATGAAGGAATGTGACGGGGTGTTCATCGAGGCGGTTGAAGAAGTATCAAAAGATTTTCCGGAAATAACGTGGAGCGAGTATTTCATCGATAACTTGGCGCAGCAATTGGTAAAAAATCATCAAAGATTCAACCACTCGGTCATCCTCGGAACGAATCTTTTCATGGACATAATCAGCGAAGAAGCCGCCGCGCTCGTAGCAAGCATCGGAATGGTTTATTCCGCCAACATGGGAGACGACTACGCCATGTTCGAGCCTGCTCACGGAAGCGCCCCGAAATATAAGGGGATGAACAAGGTCAATCCTACTGCGACCATTCTATCCACGGCTTGGATGCTCGGGTACCTCGGCGAGAAGGATAAGATGAACGCGATCTTCAAGGCCACCGAAGAAGTGATAGCGGAAGGGAAAAAAGTTACTTATGATCTCGGCGGAAATGCTTCGACCTCGGAAATGGCTGAGGCGATCGCGGAAAAGGCCAAGAAAATAATTGGAGAATAGTATGCTTGAGGGTTAGATTTTCTCGACCTCCACCTTGACCTCTTCTCCGCTCTTAACTTTCTTTAGACCTCCGAGCCCTTCCACGACCTCCCCGAGAGATTTGACCTCGCTATACGCCCTCGGCTCGCTTCCCCTGCTCACCGGAGTCGGCCCGAAGAACAGGCACAGCGAATTCCCCTCGGGCCAGTACGCCACTTCACCTACCTTCATCAAGGTTTTCTCTCCCTTTAGGTTCAACTTCGCCGGAAGCTCGAAGTATACCTCGTCTCCCCATCGATTAGCTTCGGAGGTAAATGGAGATTTCTCGGCGAGATTCTTTAGTTCATCGACTTCTTCGAGGACGCAGACGACCCTTACTCCGCCGCTGAACTCCAACTTTACCCGGTAAGGCATATGAATCACGTGAGAAAAGCTTCGAGTGTTTTTAAGTTTTCAAGATGAACTTCTTTATCTCTCGGATAACTTGATCCGCTGCTTCCGAGTGCGGTGAGTGCCCCGCTCCATCGATGACAACGAGCCTGCTTCCAGGTATTGCGCGGCTCAGCTTAATCCCATCTTCAAGAGGGGTGAGCCTGTCGTCGGAGCCCCATATTATTAGGGTTGGAACTTGGATCTTCTGAAGCTCTTCGACGGGGATCGGCTTTGAGATCGAGTCGAGAGAAGAGAGATAGGCTCTTCTAAAACTAGGATCACCTAGCATCCGCAGCGATTCCTCCAATCGCGCTTCATCCAATTTCCCAAGCCTCCCCAGCACACAGTCCCGATAAAATTTCTTCAAGCGCTCCATACTCCATTCTGCTCCCATGTATTGCCTGATCTTCGCCGCCGCGGTCCCGCTTAACCCAGCCGCGTCTTGCAGGATCAATCCCTCGATCTTCTCGAGGCATCTTAGACACGTTTTAAGAGCTATCATCCCGCCCATGGAGTGACCCACGAGGAACGCTGGGTGAAATTTTAGAGATTCCATGAAAGAGCAGATGAAATCGGAAAAATATTCTATGGTATAAGAAACTGCGGGCTTGTCTGATCGCCCGCATCCGGGTAGATCTACTGCAACTACGTGGAAATCCCTCGATAAATCGCTTATTATCTCGGCCCAGCTTTCAATCGACCCTCCTAGGCCGTGGATCAGCAGTAATCTGGGTTTCGACGCTTTCCCGGATTCTAGGTAATGAATTCTTAATCCGCGAATCTGCACAAATTTCTCCATCGACACCATTTTCCCCGGAGCTTTTGATAAGTCTTCCTAAAAATTATCCAATAGGGTTAGATTCCCCCGGCTCCGCTCCCTGAAAACCCTTCGTAATGCTTAAGGTGGAGAGAGCATTCCAATCTTACGTGGACGCGGAATCAAAAGCCAGAAAACTTGGAAGCTTGAGAAAGCAAGTTGAACGCTGTAGAAAATGCTCTCTTTGGCGGGGGAGAAAGAACCCCGTGTTCGGCGAAGGGCCGGTGGATGCCGAGATAATGTTGATCGGCCTCGGGCCGGGGAGGCAGGAGGACCTTCAGGGGAGGCCGTTTGTCGGAGCGGCTGGAAAACTTCTGGATCAGCTGCTCGAGCTCGCTGGATTAAGAAGGGAGAAGGTCTATATCACAAATGTGATGAAGTGCTATCTTCCGGAGAATAGGGCGACCGAGGAGCAGATAAAAACCTGCACGCAATATCTCGATCAGCAATTAGAGATAATTCAGCCTCAGCTGATCATAACTCTCGGAAACGTCGCGACGAGCTATATTTTCGGGAAGTTCGGGTTAAAGCACGACTCGATGGAAAGGGTTCACGGAAAAATGTTTGAAATCTCAACTCTGCTCTTCCGAGCGCACGTCATCCCGATGTATCACCCCGCATCCGCTCTCAGAAATCCTCCGCTCAGAGGTAGGTTGATTGAGGATTGGAGGGAGCTCGGCGCGAGGTTGAAGAAGTTGGGCTTGAGCTGAGTCGCGCTCAAACTTAATATGTCGTTGAATTTTTGATGATTCGGGATGAGGGTTAAGGTGAAGTTCTTCGCTATGCTCAGAGAGCTTCTCGGCAGAGGAGAAGAAGAATATGAGCTAGAGGAAGGAGCTAGCATCAGAGATCTGTTATTCGATCACGTGCCCAAAAGACATGGAGAAATCTCGAGCTTATGGCTGGAGAGAATGGAGAGACTCCTGAAGAGAAATGGAGGATACATACTCATCGTGAACGGCCATCGCGTTGATCTCGATCGAAAGCTGAGCAACGGCGACGTGGTCGCGGTTCTTCCGCCCGTCGGCGGGGGATAACTCTCACCCCGTTACCCAATATTCTCCCTTAGTTGTGAGCTCCTTTTTCCAGATAGCGGCTTCCTTCTTCATTCGCTCGACGGCCTGTCTAAGGGCTTTGAAAACCGCGTCTCTATGGGCGCCCGCTACGATTATGTAGACTATGTCGTCTCCGACCTCGAGCTCTCCGACGACGTGATGTATTCTGATGTCAACGACTCCGGGTTCTCGAAGGATTTCCTCGGCGATCTTCTTCAGGCTCCTCACCGCTTCCTCCTCGTACGCTTCTACTCGGAGCTTTTCCACTTTCCCCCCATTTTTCGCGTCTCCTCTAACTATTCCGATGAAGCAGGAGATCGCTCCGGCCTTTGCGAGCTCAGGGTTCTCCCTAATCCTTCTCAATAGATCGGTCAGAGTTATCTCGCCTTTCTCATGTATCCCAACGCTGTACTGCCCCAACTCGCTCTATCCTCCTATAGCCATGGTCACGACCAGTATCTCCTCTCCGGGATTAATGGGCTCGTGGAGCTTCCTCAAAACCGGAACGCCTCCGCAAATGAACGCGAATGAATCTAGGATAGATTCTTCAGGTGAACCCCGGAACCTCCTTTCCAAAAACTCGATCAAGTCGCAGTACCTAGATCCCTCGGGCAGCTCTATCACGTCAACTTCCTTGGAATCAAAGTATTCAGCAACCCTCCGCGGCACAAACCTCACTTTAACCCTCATCGTCAAATTTTTCAAGCCAATGATATTTAATTATTGTTTAAAATCGAAAACGAAAAAGCGGCGTAAAAGATGAATCATCAACCTTAAAATAATGATGTTAAATACATTAGTCGAATTGATTGAAGATTTCGAAGAGCAGATAAACTCTTGCATAGGATGTAGAGTGTGCGACGAAAACTGCTCCCTTTACCTGGCTTCCGGAAAATTGGATGTGGGCCCTTGGAAAAAGATCGATATCGCGAAGCGGATCATCAGCGGGGAAAACGTTTCTCTGGACGAGTTGACGAAGGCGGCGTACGCGTGTACGCTCTGCGGTATATGTGAGAAAGCGTGTCCGAAGAACATTGAGATAACGAGCATCGTCCGCGAGCTCAGGTCCAAGTTAGCTGAAGAGAACGCCGTTCCGAATAAGATAACGCAACTATGCGGAAACATTATTGAAAGAGGCTCCATGACGGGTGGAGGAAAGGAGTTTTGGAAAAAATGGTTACCCGAGAACCTGAAGTTTCCCGAGAAGGCTGAAAACCTCTATCTCGTAGGATGCATGATACCCTTCAAGATCCCCGAGCTTGGGAGGGCGACGGCTGAAATGCTTCTGAAAGCCGGAGTGGATTTCACGATACTAGGCGAGGAAGAAAGGTGCTGCGGCCTCCTTTTATGGGAACACGGCTTTCTCGACGAAGCCAGAGAGCTCGCTGAGCAAAACCTGGGAAAGATGAAAAAGAAGGAAGCGAAGCGGATCATCGTTTCGTGCAGCGCCTGCTACTACGCGTATAAGGAGGTTTACCCGAAGCTGCTTGGAGATGGGGGGATCGAGGTAAGCCACGTAGTCGAAGTTTTGATGGAGCTGGTGGAAAATGGAAAACTCACGCCGAAGAAGCCGATCGAGGAAGAAGTCGTGTATTTCGACGCGTGTCACTTCACGAGGTTCACGGGGAAATACGATCTACCCCGAAGATTGATTAAGAGCATACCCGGGATAAAGCTTCTAGAGTTTTCTAGAAGCATGGAGCGCGGATATTGCTGCGGAATATCGAGCGGAGTCAAGCTCGTGTTTAAGGAGCTGACGGACTCGGTTGCGAAGATGATAATAGAGGAGGCGAAGAAGCTCGGCGCCCGAAAGATAGTTACCTCATGTCCTCTCTGCATGTATCAGTTCGCGAGCACCATAAAGAAATACGGCATAGAAGGAATAGAGGCAATAGACATCCCACTCCTCCTACACCAATCAACAACCTAAACCAAAACACAAACAACAAAATCAACAAAACATACTTCCTCATTTTTGGGGCGCGTGGCGGTAGAATACAAACCTTCTAGGAATACCGTCGATTTTTGATGTCTTAGTTAAAAGCTTGTCGCTTTTTAGGCTGTATAGTCTTTGCGTGGAGCTGCATAGATAAATAATCCAAGCGTTTTTTAATGTTGAGTATGGGCGGCTCCATTTTAACGGATGAGGATCGGAAGCTTCTCCTCAGGGTTAGC
>JAGHCZ010000101.1 GCA_021160205.1 Nitrososphaerota archaeon
TAAAATGATTTTTCTTGTTTGTTCGGGATACTGCTGTATGGCTGCGTTTAGAACTTCGTCTCCTCGATCACCCAGGTGCTCCTTAACTATCTTCAGCGCCTCCTCAAAAGTGAACTCTTCTCTTTTTTCCTCATTCTTTTTAGATGCCATTAACTTCATCATTTTCTTAAGCTTCAGCGCCTTCAGCTCAAGATCATCCTCCATAGCCGTGGCTAATATTAGTTAATGGCAGGATTTTAACATGATTTCGTGCTCCCCGGCCATATGGTATGACCCTTAGATTCCGCTTGTTAGAAACGCGGCTAGCTGGTTTTTTCCGCCCAGTTGTAGATTTTTAATAGACTTCGCTTATTTTTGAACGTTGTCCAGCGACCGAGAGACGGTGATCCGCAGCCGAGCTTTTCTCCGCAGCGTGAGGAACGTTAGAAAAGGAATACTAACGAGATCGAGGATAATAGAGCTTCTCTCAGAGAAAGCCTACACAGCCAATCAGATGGCTGAAGAAGTGGGGTTAAGCGAGTCAGCAGTTCGTAGGCATCTGAAAAACATGCTTTCAGAGGGCATAGTCGAGAAAATAAGATATCGCGGAAAAGTGCTTTGGAAGCTCAGCGGATACGGACAGCTCGCCTTGGAGGAGGCAATAAGCTAGCTTAGAGGAAGATCTTGTTCATGATTATCGTCAAAGCCACCAAGGCCCCGGCTAAAATCAAAATTATTTCAGGTCTAACCTTTATTCCCTTAGTTTCCTCCTCGAAGAATCTGAGGAGACCCGCAGCAGAAGCGGGCATCGGAGCCTGCCTACGCCTTCTCGCGCCCATCGCTCTCGTTTCATCGATATGCTTGCCGGCTTTTATCTATTCGCTTCAAATTTTTACCGTAAACCGGTGGATTTTACCCCCATTTTTTGCAGATACTTCGTAAATTCTTCGACGAAGCCGTGAACTACGTAGACCTTTTTAGCCCGGCTTTCTACGACGTAGCTTAATAGCCCCGGGAAATCCGCGTGGCCGCTGAGCGGAAAGGAGGCGTCGTAGCCCGTGATTCGGTAGTGTAATGCCCATCCCGTCGCGATCGCCCATCTTAGTTTCCGCTTAGATGGAGGGTTTCTTCTCCTGCTAGAAATGTACACGCATTCCCCTTGATTGAATGCTTCGATGCCTTCCTCGGTGAAAATCGGAAGATGATCCAAGGTCAATCCATGATCTTTGTGCTTTTCCGTAATCTTCGAAACAGTCCAGCTTGTAACCGCGGGTAACTTGAGATAATTATTAACTATGCTGATTATTTCTTGTGCCTTTCCAAGCGCATAGACTTTGAACGCCGGTATCTCTCCATTCTTGACGGTCTCCAAGATCCATCTAACTATTTCCGCATAAATTTCCTCTCTCTTCGGGAAGATGTAACGAGGTGATCCATAGGTCGATTCGATAATTAGCTCATCGGATTCTATGGCTTCAGCTCCATTTAAGAGGATGCTATCGTATGTGTTTAGATCCCCTGTGTAAACAATTTTTTCTCCTCCGCATTCTATCGAGAACTGGCTTGAGCCGAAAACATGGCCTGAAGGGTGAGCGGATATCTCTACGTCATCTATCTTCAAAGCCTCGCCATACCTGATGGTCTTTTCAACGTTTCCATCCCTAAATAATCCGAGGATACTCGCGGTTTCAGGGGTTGCTATGACCCTTGAAAGTTTTCTAGGTGAATGATCTGAATGGGCGTGCGTTATCAAGCTTACTCCACAGCCGCGCGGAGGAGAATCTAACCAAAACAAGGAATCTTTAGCCTCTACCAGGGCTCCACCCCTCCAAGCGACCCTCATCGATCCGGAAAAACCCTCCCTATCTACGATCTAAGTCTTTCACAGTCTTTTAGACGGTTATCCCTAAATTTTATCTTTATATGGATGTTGCCCTCTGAGCGTTTGAAGGATTGTCGGCTAAAAGCGCGACTTCGCGGCTATCATCGCTCTACAGTCTTCTTTGGGGCATCCCTCTACCCGGTGATCTATTAAACCTCGCTTTACTGATCTCTCTTATCGGATCGATAACGATAATTCATGCAGGCGGATACGGGGCAGCCTCGTTCATAATTATTCCCTGTTACATCTTAAGCGTCTTCGTGAATTGGTTCGTGAAAAAACTTGGCCTCGACCTCGGATCGTTAAACTTCAGGAGGATGAACCAGCTATCGATCGTAAACATGATTTTTCTGATCATCGGGAACCTGATGTTTTCGTTCACAGGTACAGGGCTCGTCGCCTTCACGATATTCGCCACGGTAAGCGCATTCATAAGAGTGACGATTTATCTGGCTCTAGCAGGCAAACAAGCCAGAACGGCTTATCCGTTCATCGTTCTCGCGATGGCGGTTGAATCGATACCTCCGGCATGCTTCCTAAGCAACCAGCTCTACGGTTTCGCCTTCCTTAGAAGTTATGTCGTGGGCGGAGGCTTGGCCGTGATCTTAACATTAATTCTCGATAAATTAGTGTTCGTCAGCGAGATCTCCATTTGGAACCACGTGACCTCGGTTCTCGCTGTACTTCTCGACGGAAGAAACAGCTGGTTGGAGGAGATAGGTGAACAGCTCGATGAAGAGGCTGAGATTAAAATCGACATGTTTTCCTTTAGAAGAGAGGGCGAGGCGAAGCCTGAGCTAATGGTCTTAGTCCCCACATTTCATCCAGGTCCATTCAAAAATTTCGGAAGCAGCGAGTTAATGTATAGGATCGCGGATGAGCTGAAATCTATGGGAATTGAAACGATTTTCTTTAAGGGCCTCTCAAATCATGAAACAAACGTGGTCGCGGTGAAAGATCGCGAACATATATTGAGAAAAGTCCTAGACGAGGCCAGGAGGTTTTATAACGCTCCGTATAAGTCTTCCATAAGCTCTCCCAAAATTTTCCTAGAAGACGATGCAAGGGGATTGCTGTTTTCAATATGTGGGTTAAAACTGTTATTTCTGACAAGCCATCCTATAGGAATGGAAGATATACCGCCGTCAATAATGAAATCGATTAACGACGATCATTTGATACCCGTCGACGCGCATAACAGTTTCTCGGAAGAAGTTAGAGACTTGAGCGTAGAAACAATAGCGGCTTTTTCGAAGATTTTAAAAAGAGCTTCTGAAACCACCTTGAACGAATCTCAGCCCATGTTCATAGGCTACGCGAGATCTCAGCTAGACCAATATTCTCTAGAGGATGGGATCGGCGGCCTGGGCGTTTCAGCGCTGGTGATCGGCTCTGCGAGAAACCTTGCGGCCATAATAGTATTAGATGGGAATAATTGCCTCCCAACTGTAAGGGATAAAATAATTGAAAGGCTCAAGCCGCTCGGCTTTAAAGAGATAGAGGTCTTAACTACCGACACGCACATAGTAAACGGGCTGAAATTTGGAGGAAGAGGGTATCATCCGCTTGGGGAAGTCATTCCAGCCGAGGAATTAGCCGAAAAATCCCATGAAGCGGTTAAAAAGGCTCTCAGGTCGGTTCATCCCGCCGAAGTCGCATGGACTAGGTTAATCTTTAACGGCGTAAAGGTCATGTCCTCAAACTTCCTCGAAGAAGCCGCAGTTAAGGCGTATAGAAGCCTCGCGATCTTCCTAGCATTTTTCGCCACGAGCTTCTTCGCTGGGGTGATTCACGGATTACTGCTGGCCTGCTAGAAAAAAATAACTACTCGTTTTCGCAGGTTTATTAGGCTTAAACATGGCAAGATCGCTGGTCATAGTGGGGAAAAAGGATGCTATGAGATATGTGACCGCGTGCGTGACCCTCTTCAATAGGGGTGAGCGCGAAATAGTTCTGAGGGCGAGGGGGAGAAACATAGAAAACTGCATAAGGGCCATCATGCTCCTCAGAAAAAGCTTCTACTCGAACCTCAGAATAAAGGAGATCAACATTGGAAGCGACAAGTTGGCGAGAGATGACGGAGGGGTCAGGTACGTGAGCTTCATCGAAGCCGTGATAACTTTATAATCGCTCAACAAGTAAAATAATGAGTTTCATGAAGAATCAGCTGCCCAAAATATCTAAGCCGCCTACTTCAGGCGAAGCGAAAAAGATAATCTCCCGAGACGTTGAGGTCATGTCGAGATCATATAGGCGGGCTTTTCCTCTAGTGATCAAAAGCATTCAAGGGCCGCTCGTCGAAGACATCAACGGCAACGTTTACATAGATTTCACAGCCGGGTTCGGAGCATTACCGCTCGGCGGAAGCCATCCAAAAATAATCGAAGCTTTAAGGGATCAAGTTAATGAGCTGCCATCGTATAGCTTACGGGCTGCCTATTTCGAGAACGCGTTAAATCTAGTCGAAGAGATTTCGAAAATAGTTCCAATTAGAAGAAATGTGCGAGCGATCTTAACTAACAGCGGAGCTGAGGCCGTTGACATCGCTATGAGGGCTTTGAGGTGGCACTCCGGAAAGAACGTGGTCGTGAGTTTCATCGGAGCGTATCATGGATCGACGATCGCCACATTAGGCGTATCATCGGATACGCGGGCAAGGAGGATCTCAACCAGAGTAAATGACGCGATTTACGCTCCAAATCCATATTGCTTTAGATGTCTCCTAGGATTAGACCCGGAGAACTGCGGGCTAAAATGCTTAGACTACCTCGAAGAACTCGCCGAAAAGCTAGCTCCAAGCGACGTCGCAGCCGTACTCACCGAACCCATTCAAGTAGAAGCGGGCGTAATCGTTCCGCCGGAGAAATATTTTGAAAAGCTCACCAGGATCCTAAAGAAAATTAAAGCTCTTTTCATCGCAGACGAGGTTTTTACGGCTCCGGCGAGAACTGGGCGATGGTTCGCGATCGACCACTGGAACGTGAACGCTGATGCCGTGTGTCTAGGCGCGCAGCTTTCCTCAGGCCTTCCACTAGGAATATTGCTCGCTAGGGAGGATCTTCTGGACTTAGAACCCGGAATGCACGAGCCCGACATCGCGGGTCTCCAGCTCTCGATTACGGCCGCTCTCGCTACGCTTCAAGTGATCAAGGAAGAGGGTTTGGTAGAGCGAAGCGAGAGGCTTGGGAGAATTCTTCAGAAAAGGCTCAGAGATCTTGTCGAGGAATCCGAGCTGAGTTGGAGGATTAGGGGGAGGGGAATGCTCGTCGGAATAGAGGTGGTTGGAGGAGATGAGGTGCTTGATGAAATGCTCGCTCGAAAAATAGTAGATGAGTGCTTCAGAATCGGTCTTCTAACAAGGAGAAAGGGTCCGACGGTAATCTTGACTCCTCCGCTAAACATAGAAGAAGAAGTTCTTGAAAGAGGGCTCCAACTATTCGAAGAAAAGGTTCTGGAGCTCAGCCGACGATCTCGAGCTTCCTCATCCTAATGCCTTTCTTGTGAATGATGTAGCCGCATTCGTTGCATATCAGCTTAAGCGTCTGCTTCTGCGTCGTCTTCGACTTCTTCTTCTGAATCGGATACTTCTGGCCTCCATATCCATGGAGCTCTCGCTCGTGGTGCCTCGCCCCCCTCGCCAAAGCCCTATCCTTACCCTTCTTATACAAAGTAACCTTATGCTGCGTGTATTTCCGGCACCGCGGACAATACGTATTAATCTTCCCCGGGATCTTCAATCCACCGCTCTCTTCCCCGTCTTATATTTAAGGAATATCTGGAGAGATTGAGCAGCGGATCTCCACATTTTTACCTGCAAGATAAAAAACAGAAATTACGAATCCCCCCGGCTCCGGTTTTATCGGCGGAAATAAAGGTTAATAAGTAAATTTGTGAGAGGGCTATTTTGCTGGTGACGTTGAGGTGGAAGTTGAGTGGGAGAAGCTTATTCCGAAGCCTAGGTCCTGTTTTCTTCTAGTTCAGTGCAACGAATGCGGTCATAAACAGGTCGTATTTGATCACGCGAAGATCGAGGTCAAATGCCAGGTTTGCGGCGCAGCTTTGGCCGTGCCCCGAGGAGGTAAGGCCAAGATCTTGGGAAGGGTGCTTGAAGCGCTGAGCTGAGAGTATCAATTCTCAGAGGTTTCCGCTTTTCAGTTTAAATACGTCCTGCTAGAATGATTCCTCGGAATGTCCGAATTCGCCGAGGTTGAGGCGCCTGAAGCCGGCGACCTAGTGGTCGGGGTGGTCAAGAGAATAGAGAGATACGGCGCGTACATAGATCTCCTCGAGTATCCGGGGTGGGGAGGGCTCGTCCACATCTCAGAGATCTCGCTTAAGTGGGTTAGAAATATAAAGGATTATCTGAGGGAGAATCAGCGGGAAATATTCAAAGTTCTCAGAGTTGATAAGGCATCTAGGCAAGTGGACGTCTCTCTTCGAAGGGTCTCGCAGAAGGAGAGAGAATGGAAGATACTCGAATGGAAAAGGAAACAGAAGGTTAGAAGGATCCTAAGCATTCTTGCCGAGAGGTCGGGTAAGCCCGAAGAGGAGTTTCGAAAAAAGATAGTTGAGCCCGCTCTAAAAAGAAATCTAAGCTTATATGATGTTTTCTTAGAGGTCGTTGAAAAGGACAAGCTTCCGAAGTGGATGAGGCTCGATGAGGATGAGGCTCGCCTCTTGATCCAACTCGTCAAACAAGAGATCAAGATAAAACGAGCGACCGTGAAGAAAACGCTGTTTATGAGCGTTCCTTTGGGAAACGGCGTTGAAGTAATTAAAAAGGCGGCTGAGCGCGGTCTACAAATAGCTAGAAAAGATGGGGCTGTATCTATAACTACCGTGGGGGCTCCGAAATATCTTTTAAGGGTTGAAGCTGAGGACGAAGAAAAGGCTAAGCAGCTTATCGACAAAATTTCTTCAGAATGCATTAAAATAATTAGAGAAGCCGGAGGAAAAGCCGAGCTCATGGAAGAGTGAAAACATGCCAGGCCTGCTCAACAAATGCACGAAATGTGGGAGATATACTCTTCGAAAGGATTCGTGTCCGATCTGCGGAGCGCCTGTGAAATCGGCTCATCCTCCAAGCATTTCGCTAAAGCA